>JBBABK010000026.1:0-13971 GCA_041657685.1 Phycisphaerae bacterium
CTAAGCGAAGTTGCCAGGATTATGCAGCGGCGGATACAGGATGGTTTGATGGTCAGCGGCGTGACAATTGTTGACCCGGCCAATACCTGGATTGACGCCGGGGCGAATATCGGTCAAGATACCATCATCGAGCCATTCACGTATATACAGGGCAATGTCAAGATAGATAATTCGTGTCGCATCGGGCCGTTCGCGTTTGTGGCTGACGGTACTGTTATCGAGGGCGGATGCGAAGTCGGGCCCGGCGGTATGTTTACTGATGATAATGTGAAGACTTTTGATTCGAAGGCTTAGCACGGAGGCAGCAAGAGAAAAATGAAGAATAACGACCTGAAAATTTTCGCCGGAACGAGCAATCCGAAACTCGCAGGCAAGGTCTGCGAATATCTCGGAACCGAGCTTGGCAATTGCCAAATCGAGGTATTTCCCGACGGTGAAAAGGTTGTCAAGGTCGATGAGGACGTGCGCGGCAGGGACTGTTTTATAATCCAGTCCACGTGCCGGCCGGTGGAAATCAATCTGGTAGAACTGCTGATATTTATCGATTGCCTGCGAAGAGCGTCGGTTCGGCGGATAACCGCGGTGATACCGTATTTTGGTTATGCCCGGCAGGACAGGAAAGACGAAGGCAGAGTTCCGATTACAGCCAAGCTCGTCGCGAACCTGATTACGACGGCAGGGGCCGATAGGGTAATTGCGATTGATTTGCACGCGCAGCAGTTACAGGGGTTTTTCGACATCCCGGTTGACCATCTGACGGGCGAGCTGGTTTTGAGCAGGTACTTCAAAGAGAAAAAATTCAGCAATCTCGCGGTCGTCTCGCCCGACGTCGGCAATATCAAAATCGCGGCAAGATACGCGGGACATCTCGGCGGCGAGCTTGCGATTGTGCATAAAAAAAGAGAGGGCGGCGCGAAAGTGTCGGCTCAGCAGTTAATCGGCGATGTTAAGGGTAAAAACATTTTTATGTGCGATGATATTGTCGCAACGGCCGGGACGGTGTGCAGCGCGGCAAGGCTTCTGAAAGACCGGGGAGCGGAGCGCATTTACCTCGGCGCGACGCACGGGGTATTTTGCGGCTCGGCGATTGAGCGGCTGTCGAACGCTCCGATCGACGAAATTGTGGTGACCGATACGATTCCACTGAGCGTCGAATCCGAAAATCTCGGCGTTAAGGTACTGAGCGTTTCGAATATGCTCGGCGAGGCGATAAAGAGAATTCACAATAACGAATCAGTCAGCAGTTTGTTCGAGAACTAAAAATAAAGATTTGTGCTTGAGTTGTTAAAGGTAAAACGTTTATGGAAAAAACATTGGTTTTAAAGGCCCAGGTTCGCGAAGGCGTAGGCAGTAAGTTCGCGGCGCGTGAACGCAGCGAGTCGAAAATTCCCGCGGTGGTTTACGGCCACAAGGAAACGCCGCAGTCGATTTGTCTCGATAGGCATGATTTTACCGAGGCAGTCCATCACGGCGTTCGTTTGTTTGAAGTTCAAATCAAGAGCAAAAAACAAACCGTGATGATAAAGGACTTGCAGTACGACTATTTGGGCAAGGAAATTATTCACGTCGATTTGATGCGGGTCAGTGCGACCGAGCGGGTGAAGGTCGAAGTGCCCATCGAAATCAAAGGCACGGCCAAGGGCGCTGCGGACGGCGGAATCGTGGAACAGCACCTCAACGAGCTCGAAGTGGAGTGCGTCGCTACCTCTATTCCGGAAAAATTCGTGGTGCGCGTGAACGATTTAGGCGTGGGCGATACCATCCACGCTTCTCAGATAGAGCTGCCCGAGGGCGTCAAATTAATAACCGACCCCGATACCTTCGTAGCCGCCTGCCATACGGTGACCGAGACTGCCGCTGCCGAAGAGGTCGAGGCTGAAGAGCCTGCCGGTCCTGAAGTTATCAGCGAGAAGAAGGCTGAAGAAGAACCGACCGAAGAGGCAAGTTAGCTGGCTTATGAAAATGATTGTCGGCCTGGGTAATCCGGGAAAACAATACGCTGATACGAGGCACAACATAGGCTTTAAAGTCGTTGATGCAGTTGCATCGGCGCTCGGGACCGACGTGAAGAAAAGAAAATTCGGCGCCCGTCTGGGCGAGGCCGATTTCGAAGGCGAAAAGTTAATACTGTTAAAGCCGTGGACGTTTATGAATAACAGCGGCTTGCCCGTGGCGACGGCGGCGGGTTTTTATAAGCTGCCGGTGAAGGATTTGTTAATCGTCGCGGATGATATGGCGCTTGAGCCGGGCGTGATTCGCGTAAGGGCCAAAGGCTCGGCCGGCGGTCATAACGGGCTGAAAAGCATTATCGCGGTGCTGGGCAGCGAAAATTTCAGCAGGCTTCGCTGCGGAATCGGAAGTGCCGGCGAAACCGAGGCGTATGATTATGTTTTGTCCGCGGTACCGGTCGGCGAGCGGGCGGTTATGCAGACGGCTGTCGAACAGGCTCGTGATGCCGTGCTCTGCTGGGTACGTCAAGGCGTCGCAGCGGCTATGAATGAGTTTAACGGGCCGCAGAAGTGAAAATGATAAAAAACGTGAATTTTTAAAAGTTTAGAAATTAAAGGTTTTAGTATAAGATATTTCTGGAGGTATGTAACTTGAAGACTGTTGCAGCAAAGCTTTATGAAGGGATGTTCCTGGTGGATTCGGCCCTTGCCGCGTCGGACTGGCAGGGAGTCAATGACACCATTCGTTCAATTCTCGAAAGATTCGGCGCTGAAATTGTCACGACGGATAAGTGGGACGAGCGCAAGTTAGCCTATGATATCAAGGGCAAAAGCCGTGGCACATATATCCTGGTGTATTTCAGGGTCAACGGCGAGCGGATAACCGAAATCGAGCGAACATTCCAGATAAATGAAAACATTATGCGTGTTCTGATTCTGTGCGTCGATGACCTCGATGAGCAGTATATAACCAAGCCGGGGCAAAAAACGGCTGTGCGCGTTGAGGAGCCGCGGCAGGAAGCGGCGCCGGTCGCGATAGAGGCACCACCGGTCGATTTAATTGAAGCTGAACCTGGTGAAGCGGAGGCAGACAGCGGCGAATCGGAACAGGGCAGTGAAGAAGAACAGGCAGAGCAGCAATAAATAATCTTTTTGCCGGCGATGTTGTTCTTTTGTGGTGTGAAATGATTGACAGCAAGGCGGCGGAAAGGCGGAAAAGATATGGCCAATTATAATAAGGTACTGTTAATCGGCAACCTGACGCGGGACCCGCAGCTTTCGTATCTGCCGAGCCAGACGGCTGTGGTGGATTTCGGCATCGCGGTCAATCGCCGGTGGACGGGCAAAGACGGGCAGGCGAAAGAGAGCACGTGTTTTGTTGATTGTCGCGCGTTTGCAGGACAGGCTGAGACGATAAACAAGTATTTGACCAAGGGCAGGCCGATTTTTGTCGAGGGCAGGCTCGATTATGATACCTGGACAGCACAGGATGGAACAAAGCGCAGCAAGCATCGCATAACTGTCGAGAGCTTTCAGTTCTTAGGCTCACCCGGCGGCGGAGCAGGCGGCGGCAACAGAGGCGGCAGGGATAATGAAAGCGGCGGCGGCCAGAATGTTCCGGAAGCGGGACCCGCGGCCGGGCCGGATGATGATATACCGTTTTAATTTGGCGGGTTGAGTGAAATAGTGTCTAAAAAATTTGAATTAATATTTGTGCTTGAGGATGTTAGGTAACTTATGGCAATGCAAAGAGCAAAAACAAGGACAGAAGGCGGCGTGACAACCGTACGTGAACAGACCCAGTGCCGATTTTGCCGAAGCGGCACCGAATATGTCGATTATAAGGATATCGACACGTTAACCAAGCTGATGACGCATCGCGGCAAAATTTACTCGCGTAAGCGCAGCGGAAATTGTGCGTCATGCCAGCGCAAAGTTAAAAAGGCGATTAAGCGGGCGAGATTTATGTCCCTGCTGCCGTACACAACTTAAAAATTAAAAAGTAAAAATCAAACTTAATGAGGTCGTCCCGATGAATCGGGATTCCGCATTAACAATGCGTGAAAGGAATATGACGTGAAGTTACTTTTAGTGGAAGACGTGGATAAACTCGGCTGGCTCGGTGACGTTGTCGAAGTCAACGAGGGATACGCGAGAAATTACCTGCTGCCGCAGGGACTGGCAAAGCCGGCGACGCAAGGGAACATCAGGTCAATAGCAGATGAAAAGGCCAAACGCAGCGAGGTTCGGCTGGTCGAGCGCAAGCGTCTCGAACAGGCCTGTGCCGCGGTTGACGGCGCCGAGGTTGTGATAGCCTCTAAGGCGAACGAGCAGGGACACTTGTTCGGCTCGGTCACCGAAAAACACATTGCTGAAAACCTCCGCGCTCAGGGCTTTACAGTTGCCGACGAGGTTGTACGGCTCGGCGAGCATATCAAGGAAGTCGGCAGCTATAAGGTCAAGCTGAAATTCCACGCCCCGATACCCACCGATACCGGCACTGTGGCCGAGGAGCTTATCGCGATGGTAAGCGTTGTGGTCGTAGCCGAGGGCGGCGAAGCGGAAGGAACTGAACAAGGGTCGGCTTCGGAGCAAGCCGAACAAGCCCCGAAACAGGTCGGGCAAACCACTGAACAGGAAGTTGACAGTGGCACAATGGAAAGCCAATAGAAACGAACGTTCCCAATCCGCCTTAGGGGGCGTGAGGGAATCGCAAAGACAGGCTCAATCGCGCATCGAGTCCCTCAGGGAAGGCGCTCGTGACGTGCCGGCGCGCAGCGTGCCGGAATCACCCGCGGCGGAGGCGGCTGTTCTCGGCTCGATGATTATTGACCCCGCGTGCATCGGTGAAGTTATCGAACTTCTCGGAGCGGACGGGGCGTACGCTTTTTATCGCGTGGAGAACCAGATACTCTACGAAGCGATAGTTTTTCTTTACGACAGGAACAGGGGCAAGGGAGTTGACGGCGTATTGCTGCGGGATGAACTTGAAAGCCGTAAGCAGCTCGAACAGATAGGCGGACTCGATTACATCGCCAAAATAATGCAGTCAACGCCGACCAGCGCGAACGTGATGTACTACGCCGGGATTCTCAGAGACAAGCAGATGCTTCGTGAACTGATTGCGGCGGCAAGCGAAATCCTCGACTCGGCACACGATTTGTCGGGAGGAACGGACGAAAAACTGGATGTTGCCGAGCAGAAGATTTTCACAATTACCAACCGCAAAATCACCGGCCAGGCGTCAGCCATTAAAGACCTGGTAACAACCGCCTATGAACTAATCGAAAAACGCAGCGGGCATCACGTCACGGGCCTGGCGACCGGATTTTATGAGCTTGATGAAATGACGTGCGGCCTGCAGAACGGCGAGATGATAGTCGTCGCGGGCAGACCCAGTATGGGCAAGACCGCTCTTGCGCTGAATATAGCTGAGCACGTCGGCGTTCTCGAACGCCAGCCGGTCGCGATATTCAGTCTCGAAATGGGTCGCCAGCAGCTTGCGGAGAGATTTTTGTGCTCGAACAGCAGGACCGACTCGCAGCTTGTGAGAAAAGGTATGCTGACGACCGAGCATTATCAAAAGCTGGTCGAATCGTGCGGGAGACTTTCCGAAGCGCACATATATATAGATGACTCAGCGGGCATAACGCCGCTCGAGATACGTGCCAAGGCGCGAAGGCTAAAAGCGAGGCACGATATCAAGTGCATTATGGTCGATTATATGCAGTTGATGTCACTTGGAATGGGGCGAGTGGAATCTCGCCAGCAGGAAATCACGACGATTAGCAGGTATCTCAAGGCGATGGCCCGCGAGCTGGATGTGCCGGTCGTCGTAATCAGCCAGCTTAATCGAGCGCCGGAGGGCAGAGAAGACCATCGGCCTCGAATGTCGGACCTTAGGGAATCAGGGAGTATCGAGCAGGATGCAGACGTCGTGATGCTTTTGCACAGAGAAGATTATTATCATCGCGGCGAAGAGAATTATCAGGAGAACGGTTCGGCAGAGGTCATTATCGCCAAGCAGCGTAACGGCCCGACCGGGGCAGTGCAGTTGACGTTCCTCGAGAAATGTACGAGATTCGAAAATCCGTCGCGCGCGGATGAACCTTTTTAGGAGCACGGAAGCAATGGAGAGAAAAAGACCTGCCCTGGCGATATCAATCGCTTTGTGGGTGAGTGTTATGATATGCTTTGCGTTTGCCGATAAGCCGGCTTCTTTGGATATGCCGGCCGACGCGAATACGGATACCGGAATTGTCGAAGTCAATCAGCCGGCGGCCCCGAATGTTGGTGAGCAGTTGTCGCGAATCGATGAGCGAGCGGCCGGTCTTAATATCGGCAGGATTCTCGTGGCGGGCAACCGCAGCGTGACGGATTCGCAGGTATTTGGAACTGTTCGCAGCAGGGTCGGTATGGAGTTCAGCCCTGTTATAGCCGAGGAGGACGCAAAGCGCATCGCGCGTCTGCCGGGAGTGGAATATTCTTATTACAACACCACGGTTGCCGACAGCAGGGTCGAGTTGACGTTTGTTGTCGTGGAGAGAAATATTGTTCGCGCGATAGTATTTACGGGCAACGAGGAATACAAGCCGGGCCAGCTTGTAAAGGAGCTGGATTTCAAACTTGGTGACTATCTCGACCCGATACAGGCGAGTATGAGTGTCACCACGCTGGTCGAATTTTATAAGAGCAAGGGATTTCCCTTTGTAGAGGTGAGTCTCGATACGGAACGGCTTTCGGACGGCAGAGTAATTTATAATATTACCGAAGGGCCGAGGGTAAAAATCAGCGATGTCGAATTCGAGGGCAATAAGAAACTGAAAAGCAAAGACCTGAAAAAGGTGGTTAAGGTCCGGCCGAAAAAGTTTGTCGTTTTTACCAGATATTACGTCGAGGACGAGGTTGTCAAAGATGTTACGAACCTGCAGAACGTTTATTTTGAAAGAGGTTTTCTCGACAGCAAAATCGAGCCGGAACTGCAATTCAGTGAAGATAAAAAATCGGCGGTGCTTGTTTTTCATATTACCGAAGGCGAGGCTTATACGGTCGATGATATAAACTTAACCGGCATCACTCTTTTCGACGAGGCGGAGCTTCGCAAAAAGCTCAAGCTGGAAGTCGGGAAGATTTATAACGACAGAAAGGCCGAGGCGGACGTCGAGCAGCTTGTCAGTGATTACCGCGAGACAGGATTTATCGATGCCGAGGTCGAGAAGAAGCGAGAATATGTCGGCGAAGATAAAGTCGCGGTGGAATACGAGGTCAAGCCGGGCAGCCGGTTCAAAATCGGACGGATACACATCACCGGCAACAAGGACACGCAGGACAGCGCGGTTCGCAACGTGCTCGATGAATTCGATTTCAAGCCGGGCCAGTGGTACAACGCCGACACCGCAAAAGGCGACGGGACGGGCTACCTCGAAAAGCTGATTCGCAATATGACCGTCGCGCAGGCGGCGACCGTTACGCCGACCGGCAATGACCCCAATTACCGCGACGCGATTGTCAATATAACCGAAGGGCAAACCGGTATGATTCTGCTCGGCGCCGGCGTTGGTTCGGACAGCGGCGTCATCGGCCAATTGGTTTTCGAGCAGAGGAACTTTGATATTTCTGATAAGCCCAAAAGTTTGTCGGAGATATTCACCGGCAAGGCGTTCAAAGGTGCGGGCCAGACATTCAGAATCGCGCTTGAGCCTGGTACGGAGATGAGCAGATATTCGGTGAGCTTTAGCGACCCGTACTGGCGGGATAAGCCGATTTCGATGGACCTCGCCGGTTCGAGCTTCGCACGCGGGCGGGAATCGTACGACGAGGAAAGGATTAAAGGCTTTTTGGGTTTCGAGAAGCGCTATAAAAATAAATGGCGGCGAAGCGTCACAACAAGGGTCGAGCAGGTCGACCTTGTCGATCTAGATATCGATGCGCCGCTGGAAGTCCGCGATGAAGAGGGCAAAAGCAATCTGTTCGGCCTGCGGTTCGGAACCGGCAAGGATATGCGAAACGACCGATACGACCCGACCGACGGATACACGTTCGATGTCGGTTATGAGCAGGTCGGCGGTGATTATACGTTCGGCATAGCCGATGTCACTTACCGCTATTATAAAACTCTTGCGGAAGACCTTGCCGGTAATAAAACCGTTATGGGTGTGAAACTTCTGGGTGCGACAACCGTCGGCAACGCGCCCATTTTCGAAAAGTTCTACGCCGGCGGCAACGGGACATACGGCATTCGCGGCTTCGAGTACCGCGGCGTCAGTCCGAGGGCATATCCGTATAATATTAAAACTAAAACGCTTGGAACGGAAAAAGAAGACCCCATCGGCAGCAAGTGGATATTCCTTGCCAATTCCGAGGTGACTATACCGCTGGGAAGTCCGACGTTTTCTATGCTGTTCTTTGTTGACAGCGGTATGGTCGAGGAAGGCGGTTACCGGGCGTCGGTCGGTACCGGTTTGCAGATTATGATACCTCAGTGGTTCGGGCCTGTGCCGATGCGGTTCGAAATCGCAACGCCGGTAATGAAGGACGGCGACGACGATACGCAGGTATTTAGCTTCTCGGTTGGAAGGCTGTATTGATTTCGGCTCGGTCTGTGTGAAAATTGAGCCGGTGTAAATTATGAACGTTTAGCGAAAGGATGATTAAAAAATGAATAAGAAAACTGTCTTTATAGGTTTTATTGCAGCATTTATAGCAGCGACGATGATTTTCGAGGGCGGTGCGGCAAAATCAGAATCCGGGCAGGGTTTGAGCATAGGGGTTGTCAGCGTTAAAAGGATTTTTGACGAATCCAAGAAATACAGCCGGTTCAGAGATGATATGACAGCCGAGCAGGAGAGAGTGCTTGCCGAGCTTGAAAAGGCGCGGGCAGATATCGAAGCGGAACGAGCGGGCCTTAAAACCCTGAAACAAGGCACCACGGAATATATGGGCCGGGTTAAGGTGATGATGGAAAAACAGGCAAAGCTTACCGCCGAGCAGGAATTTCAGAAACAGCAGCTTGCGCTCAAAGAACGCCAGCTTATCGAGCAGATGCATACTGACATTGTTCGCATCACGGGCGAAGTCGCTCAGAAACGCGGATTGGACCTGGTGCTCGAAAACAGCGAGATAGAACTGGCAGAGGTTTCGGATGATATGCTGGTGATGAGTATGCTGATGCGAACGGTAATGTATTCGTCCGGCTGTGTCAATATTACGGATGAAGTGATGAAAGAAATTGACTCGGCGAAGTAGCCGGCATTTATGATTGTACGTAATGATGTTTACGACAGCTCAGCTTGCAGAAAAAATTGGAGCTCGCCTCGATGGCGACGGCTCTGTCGAGATAAAAGCGGTCAGCCCGGTAGCGTCCGCCTCGGCGACCGGTATAACTTTTGTTACGGATGATAAACATCTTGCCGATCTTTCGAAATGCGAGGCCGCGGCTGTAATAATCGATAAACCTGCGGAAGATTTCGGCGGCGTACAGCTTATTGTCAGTGATGTAAACGCGGCCCTGATAAAAACGCTGAAACTTTTTGCGCCGAAACTATCGGTCCCGGCGGCGGGGATTCACCCAAGCGCTGTAATCGGGCGGTACGTCCAAATCGCAAAGAGCGCATCAATCGGGGCGAACGTTACAATAGCTGACAACGTTCGCGTCGGTGAAAACAGCGTGCTGGCGGCGGGAGTGCAGGTAGGCCAAAACAGCACAATCGGCAATGACACGCGGATTGATTCGAACGTTGTGATTTATCATAATTGCAGCATCGGCAGCGGGGTAATAATACAAGCCAACACCACGATTGGCTCGACGGGTTTTGGTTATGCGCAGGTTGACGGCCGACCCGTGCTGATACCGCACATCGGCGGAGTGATTATCGAAGATTATGTAGAAATTGGCGCCAACTGCTGCGTTGACAGGGCAAAATTCGCCAACACGATAATCGGAGCAGGGACGAAAATCGATAATCTTGTTCAGATTGCACACAATGTGATTATCGGCAGATGTTGTCTGATTGTAAGCCAGGTGGGAATATCCGGCAGCAGCAGACTCGGCGACGGGGTTATCATTGCCGGGCAGGTTGGAATCGTGGATAATGTCAATATCGGCGACGGGGTGGTTGTCGGCGCGCAGGCCGGTGTTACGAAAGACATACCGGCCGGGACAAAGGCCCTCGGTTCGCCCGCGATAGATTACGCCGAGAAGGTTCGCCAGTTTGCGCTGATGAATCGCCTTCCCGAAACAGCCAGGCAGATTAAGGAATTGATTAAAAAGGTAAAAGCTCTTGAAGCTGCAGCAGACGATAAAAAGTGAAACCGGTTTATCCGGCCGCGGACTTTTTTCCGGGCAAAATGCGCAGGTGACGTTTAAGCCTGCGCCCGTAAATTCCGGAATAGTATTCGTGCGCACCGATACGCCGGAGCAAACCAGAGTTATGGCCTGTCCGACGAATCTTGCCGAGAGGCCGAGGCGTACGGCTCTTCGCAAAGGCTCTGTGACTATTGAAACCGTCGAGCACTGTCTTGCCGCGGTTTCGGCTTTGGGAATTGATAATCTTACTATCGAGCTTGATGCGAATGAGCTTCCTGCGCCTGATTGCAGCAGTGCGAAATTTTTTCACACATTAAAAGAAGCGCAGGTTATCGAACAGGACGCCGAGAAAAAAGAATTTGTAATCACCGAGCCGATAAGCATCAACCTTGGCGGCGCTTCGATATACGCGCTGCCGGAGCGTGATGAGGATGGATTGAATATTACCTACGACCTCGATTATACGGGGCATACTGGAATAGGCAGGCAAATCTTCGGATGCAGACTGACGCCGCAGGGTTTCGAAAAAAATCTCGCGCCTGCCCGCACCTTTTTGCTCGAGGCCGAGGCCAAACAGTTTCAGGCTCGTGGTATGGGTACGCACCTTAGCCCGCGGGATATACTGGTTATCAATTCCGACGGGCCGATTAAGAACAGCTATCGTTTCCCTGATGAATGCGTCCGGCACAAGGTTGTTGACCTTATCGGCGACCTCGCGCTTCTCGGCAGGAGCCTCAAAGGCAGAGTGGTTGCGTATCGAAGCGGGCATACGCTGAATCAGCAGCTTGTAAAAAAACTTTTTGAAAAGGCGGAAAAGGCAGAGCGGATTTCCAAATCCGGTACCGACGCTGTACTCGATATTCGAAGGATTCAGAAAATCCTGCCGCACCGTTATCCGTTTTTGCTCGTCGATAAGATTATCGAAATTGACGGCGACCGGTTCATCAAGGGAATTAAGAACGTTACCTTTAACGAACATTTTTTCCAGGGACATTTTCCCGGAACGCCCGTGATGCCCGGCGTGCTTATAGTCGAGGCGATGGCGCAGGTTTCGGGATTGTTGTTCGCGCAGAAGCTGGAGCATACGGGTATGCTGGCGGTGCTGCTGAGTATGGACGGCGTTAAACTGCGAAAACCCGTTGTCCCCGGCGACCAGTTGATTCTTACCGCTGAGACCGACCGGATGCGGAGCAGGACGGCGCAGTGCAAATGCAGGGCAATGGTGAATGACGCGACGGTTGCCGAAGCGAATATAAAATTTATGCTTATTGACGATGAGAAGCTTTGATTAGAACGGATTTATTTCAGGAGACGGATATAAAATGACTCGTGTACATCCGAGTGCGGTTGTTGATAAAACGGTGGAGCTTGGGCCGGACGTTATCGTAGGGCCGAATTGCGTCATCGAGGCAGGTACGATAGTAGGCAGCGGGACGATTTTCGATGCGAGCGTATATATCGGGCCGAATGTTACAATCGGTAAGGGTAATCGGTTCTTCCCGTTCAGCGTAGCCGGCACAAGACCGCAGGTGCTCGCGATAAAAGAGAACGACCCGGTTGGCAAGCTGGTTATAGGCGACGATAATATATTCCGTGAGCAGTCAACGCTGCATCCGAGTATGCACAACGACGGCGTTACGAAAATCGGCAACGAAAACTTTTTGATGATTGGCGTGCATATCGGCCACGACTGCGTTCTCGAAGACAAGCTCGTGTTGAGCAATTACGTCCAGGTCAGCGGGCACTGCCATATCGAAACGGGCGTGTGGCTCAGCGGCGGAGTGCTGATACATCAATTTATCACGATTGGCAAGTGGTGCTATGCGGCTGGTATGGCTGGACTGAATCGCGACGTTACGCCGTTTATGATTGTCAGCGGTCATTATCCGCCTGAGGTTCGCGGCGTTAATAAACGAGGCCTCGTGCGTGCGGGACTTAATGAAGAGCAGCAGGGGAAAATTATGGACGCTTACAAACGGCTGTACCGTAACGGCCAGTCGCTGCACGAAGTTGCAAGTGATATGGCAACCGAGCAGGGACACGATGAGAACGTCCGCGCGATGATAGAATCGATAATCAACAGCTCCAAACATCGCTTCGGAAGGTACCTCGAAACCTTTAGAGATTAATATCAGCATATCTTGACTGGATAAAAATGACGGACAGGATACTAAGAACGGCGGTAATCGGCGCGGGCAAAATGGGCGAAATCCATGCCAAGGTGTATCACCAATTACCGCAGAGCAAACTCGTCGCGGCGGTTGACGTTGACGAAAAGAGCGCTAAGCATCTCGCGAAAAAATATAACTGCGAATATTACACAGATTGCTCGCAGATTTTCGATAAGGTCGACGCGGTGACAATTTCCGCTCCGACGATTTATCACAAACAGCTTGCCATACCTTTTATCGAACGCGGCATCGCGTGCTTAATCGAAAAACCCCTGGCTTTCGATGTGGATGAGGCGCAGGAAATCGTTGCCCTTGGCGAGAAAAATAATGTAACTGTCGCGGTCGGCCATTCCGAACGATGCAACCCCGTCGTACAGGCTATGAAAAGGCTCGATATCGAAGCAAAATTCATAGAGTCGCATCGCATCAGTCCGTACCCGTTTCGCTCGACGGATATCGGCGTGGTGATGGACGTTATGATTCACGATATCGATATCATTCTTTCGCTCGCGGCGAGCAAAGTAAAAAAAGTCGATGCGGTCGGCGTCGGAATAATCGATAAGAATAAAGAAGACCTGTGCAACGCGCGGATAGTTTTCGAGAACGGATGCGTGGCCAATGTCACCGCGTCGCGGCTTGCGCTTAAAACGGAACGAAAGGTGCGCGTGTTCAGCAGGAAGGCATATTTGAGCCTGGATTATTTAAAAAAAACCGGGATGATTATCAAAGCCGATACGGACAATATCGAAGTAGTCGAAAAAATTCGCGGCGGGAAATTCGAACTTTTAAAGGCAAGCTGGACGGATCTCGTTCATCGCGAAACATTACAGATAGATGACAGAGAGCCTTTGCGTGTCGAGCAGGAATCATTCTTAAAGGCCGTCGCGGATAAATCGTCAAGGCCCGAAGCCACCGCACGCGAAGGACTGGCAGCGGTGCAGTGCGCTAAAATGATTCTGGAATCGATAAAACAGCATAAGTGGGAGTGACGGTTACAGGCTCTTTTTGATTTTTGCCACTTCGATGTCGGCAAGTCTGGTCGGTTCGGGAATTCGGAATTTTGTCGCACAATTCATAACGGAATTTATCGCGTCATTCAAATCGCATTTATTGCCGACCGAAACGAACACAGGCTT
The DNA here is from genome assembly GCA_041657685.1 of Phycisphaerae bacterium. GTDB lineage: Bacteria > Planctomycetota > Phycisphaerae > Sedimentisphaerales > Anaerobacaceae > JBBABK01. Next base: position 13,562 of record JBBABK010000026.1, read on the forward strand.
GCAGTTATTTTTGGTTCGCACAACCGCGCCGATTACCTCATCGCCGTCGTAAAGCTCGGAGCATTTTCCTTTTGCCATACCGGGCGGTTCGTATGTCCCAATCAACCTGCTTTTTGCGCAGCCGATTGTGGGCTTATCGAAAAATAGACCGAGGTGAGCGGCTATTCCTAACCGCCGCGGATGAGCGATGCCTTGGCCGTCAACCATAAACATATCCGGTTTGTGTCTGATCTTTTCGACGGCGGCAATGCAGGCCGGTGCTTCGCGAAACGAAAGCAGGCCGGGAATGTAAGGGAAAGTGGTTTTCTTTACCGCGTGAACTATTTCAATCACGTTCAAATTTGGATATTCGAGAACGACAGCGCAGCAGATGATATTTTTCTTATCGGCGGTAAACGCGCAATCTGTCC
>JBBABK010000027.1:0-2761 GCA_041657685.1 Phycisphaerae bacterium
ACAAGCTCGCCATATCGGTTCCCGAAGCGCAGTTACTTCGAGCGGCTCTGCGGGCGGAACGCTCGGCAGAAGAGCAATCCGATGAAAACTTGCCGAGAGAAGAAGATAATTTTACCGGCGAAACTTCTACAGATTCCAAGACGGCCGTACAGACATCGCTTGACGTTTCTACAAGGCAGGTAATCGTCGATGCGGTCACAAACGTTTCGCAGCAGCTCGCGCGTGAAATCAGCCTGTGCTTCAAATATTACACGGTGACATTCAGAGGCAAACGGGTCGAACGAGCGATTTTTTCAGGCGGCGGGACTTACGAAAATACTCTGGTGAACGTGCTTCGCCGCCAATTGATGGTGGATGTGGAAATAGCTGAGCCGTTCAGAGGATTTAATACGAGCGGCGTCAGTCTCGCCAGCGACAGAAAAGGTGAACTTTGCGAATGGACGGTGGCCGTCGGACTGGCCCTTAAAGGACTGGAACGGTAAAGGCTGAATAATTATGAAAGAAATTGACCTGCTTCCGGAATGGTATACAAGCGGCAAACGCAAGCAGCAGAATCTGCGCAGCCAGTATATGGTGCTTGCCGGCGTGGTCGTTGTGATGGTCGTGTGGAATTTCATCTCGGCCGGCTCATTATCGTCCGCCCGCGCTCAGCTCGAATCCGGAAGCGTCCTCTTAAAAAAATCGCAGGTTGTTATCGATAATGCCGCACAGATAACCGCACAGCTCGACAGGCTCAGTCAAAAAGCGGAATTGCTCGAACAGATTGATTCGAAGGTTGATATCGCAAGCGTGCTTTGTGAACTAAGTTTTCTGGTTGACGGGAAAATTGTGCTGAGTGACGTCGGTCTCGAAGCGGGTTCGTTCGAACAGAAACAAAAAAACGGCGGTGTTCGCGTTGCCGGGGCCGGTGCGAATAAAAAAGGAGATGAGCATTCAGGACAGGTAAAGTTCACGGTAATCATTCGCGGAGTAGCGGACCAGACCGCGGACGTCGGAAAATTTGTTCGCAGGCTGGAAGAGTCGGATTATTTCAGTGATGTATCGCTGCAATTTTCCCGCAGCAAGACGATTAAAACTGCCCCTGCGGACGGCAAGGGACGTGAAGTAAGTGAATTCGAGATTAACTGCAATCTCGCGAATTACAGGATGCAATAACTTAGATGAGATTTCGAATTAAACAACAGGTTTTGATTCTGCTTGCGGCTGCGGCCCTGATAGTCGGGTTCGTTGTTCTGCGATATCTGCCGATGCACAGAAAATCGCAGACGCTCGAAAGCGAACAGCGCTCGCAGCAGGCTCTGATACAGCGGGCGCAGACCGCAGAAGCGCAAATACCGAAGCTGCGCGAGCAGCTTGATGAATTGAATCTCAGTCTTGCGGATTTCGAAAACAAAATACCGGCTGATACACAGCTCGGCCAGTTTCTCGGCAGGGTCGCGGCCTTGATGGACCAATACAGGCTGACGGAACAGCAGATAACGCCGAAGGACCAGATAAAAACCGGCCAGCTTGTTTGCACGCCGGTGACAATGAAGTGCAGGGGCAGACTCGAACAGATTCGGATGTTTTGCGAATCCCTGCAGAGTCTGGACAGGGCTGTCAGAATTGAAAAATTCAATATTATCAATGACTCGGATTATTCCGGTTCGGCGAGAATGGAAATCGAAGCTGTCATATATCATCGCAGTAATGAATTCGCGATGAATGAACAAGGCGGACAAGATAATAAAAATTAAGAATGATACAGAAATAACAAATGGAAACGAATAACAGCAAAACGAGCAGTTCGTTAAACAGGCTAAAGGCGTACCTTGCAGCTGAGAAGAAAAAGACCGCCCTGGCTGCTGCTCTGATTATATTTATGATTTTTTTGTGGATTCGCGTGTTCAATTCCAAAGGTCCGAACGCAGTTAAAGCGAATCCGGTTACGCAGCAGGCAAACGCAAATATAAATAATGAAAAAGAAAATAAGATTGAATTTATAAAGCTTCCCCGCGTCGAAGGAAGGCACGACGTCCTCGCGAGAGATTTTTTCAGGATGGACGGACAGTTTTCCGGCGGTGCGAGGGTTGTTTCGACAGATTCATCAACGAATGGTGTGCGAGAAGTTGCCGAGGGTCTGCGGCTCGACGCAATCAGTATGGGTACGCAGCCCGAAGCGTTTATAAACGACAGGTTAGTGAAGGTTGGTGACGTAATTACAGTCGAAGGTTCGAAGTTGTACCAGTGCAAGGTTGTGTCAATTAGTGAAAGTTCGGTGATTTTGAAATTTGAGGAAACGGAAATTGAATTGAAATTAATCCGCCAGTCGGCGGATTAAAGCAGCCCTAAAGCTGTGAAATGGTTTGAGGATTAAACCCGTCGAGATGGTTTGACGGGCATTGTCAAGGAGACAAAAAATGAGTTTAAGCAAAATATCAAAAAGAATAACAAAATCCAGCGGACGTTTAATCGTCTGGACAATAGCGACCGTGCTTGCCGCGGCAATTGCGGTCGGAGATGTTGATCCGACACAGGGCGAAGAAGTTTTTGCAGCGCAGATTACGCCTGTCGCCACGGCGGCCGAGACCGCCCAACCCAGCGAAGAAGCAGCGATCGAACCCGGCCCGTCTATTCAGTCGCTCAGTTTTAAAAAGGATATGAGCATCCGTGACGCGCTGCGTTTTCTGTCTGCAAAATACCAGAAGAACATCGTGCCGTCGACAGGCGTTGACGGCGTTGTGACCGTTTCGAGTCTGTATGACGTGACATTCGAGCAGGC
>JBBABK010000027.1:2771-13898 GCA_041657685.1 Phycisphaerae bacterium
ACTCGGCTACGGCTTCAAATACGATGTGGACGGCAATTTCATCAGGGTCTATACCGCTGATGAATACAAAAGGATCAAGGAAGACCCCGACAGAATGGAACAGCGGGTATTCACGCTTTATTACGTGAACTCGACCGAGATGCGTAAATTAGTTGCACCGGCCTTGAGCGCAAATGCAATTGTCGCAGCCTCGACCGCAGCATTGCGCGATACCGAAGCAGGCGAAAGCGGCGACGACCTGGCGATGCACGATATGCTGGTTGTTTACGATTATCCGGAAAATCTCAAGAAGGTCGAAAAGATGATTGCAGATATCGACGTTCGGCCGCCGGCCATACTGATTGAAGTGACAATCCTCGAAGCACAATTGAAAGATGATACCGAATTCGGTATTGATTTCAGCGATTTTGGCGGCGCCGCAATTAACGTAGGAACCGGCGAAGGAATCAACTCGATGGGTTTCGCATCGGCTGTCGGCGGCACAGGCAGCACCACGGGTTTAACGGTTGGTTTTAAGATTGACGACGTAACCGGTTTTATCCGTGCTTTGGAGAGCGTTACCGATACCACGGTTCTTGCTAATCCGAAGATTCTCGCGCTGAACAAGCAGGCAGGCCATATTCTTATTGGTTCGGAGGACGGCTACCTGACCACTACACAGATTAGCGCCGACGGCGCGGTTCAGCAGGTCGAATTTCTCGAAAGTGGTACCAGGCTGAGATTCCGCCCGTTCGTTTGCCGCGACGGCTACATCCGTATGGAAATCAATCCTGAGCAGAGTAAAGGTAACGTCGATACCACCAGCGGATTTGTGCTTCCGAGTAAAGACACGACTCAAGTCGCAACAAATATTATGGTACGCGACGGCCAGACCATCGTAATAGGAGGCCTGTTCAAAGAAGACATCAGCCAGACTTATTCGCAGGTTCCGTTGCTCGGTAATATCCCGATTATCGGTGCGGCGTTCAGGCAGGTTAAAGATGTCGCGATTCGCAACGAGCTGATAATTATGATTACGCCGCATCTTATCGAAAATCCTGACGAGCTTGCCGATACTGAGCAGACAAAAGAAGTAACACAGATTGTCGAAGGCGCGAAAGAAAGTCTGAACATTATCAACCGTACCAAGCTTTATGAAGAACGTCTTAAAATAGCGCAGCAGTATTACGAGGACGGTTATTACCAGGCCGCTCGTGCCGAGCTTGAAAATATTCTCGAACTGCGCCCGAACTATCCGGATGCAGAAAGACTGCTCGTAAAGGTAATGAAGAAAATCGAGCAGCTCGAAACAGAGCAGTAATGAATTGTAACGCCCTTACGGGCTTATAAATGTTTTAGAAGTATTTGAGAGAGATTGGTTTTGAGACTGACAACGAAAAAAATATCGCTACCTCTGGTGCCCGCGGGCATAGCGCTGGCGGCGTTCATACTGGCCGGTGCGCTGCTCGTGCACCTTTGGCAGAAAAGCCTCGGAATATGGTTGTTTATATTAGAGGCCGTCTGCTGTTTGGCCGGCGCTATGGTCGTGACCTGGCTTGGCTGGTGCATACACCGCCTGCTCGAATCCGTCACGTCCATAGCTCGACAGTTGAAACAGGACGGAGAGACGGGCAAACTCGACAGTCCGCAGGCGGCTGACGAGCTTGCTGACGCTATAGCCAGACGCATCGAGCATCACCGCCAGAATGAACAAGCGCAGCAGGAGCAAATCAAGCAGCTCCAGATTCAGCTTCAGCTTGCCCAGCGGCAAAAACAGAATACCGACGCGATTATATACAGCATCCGCGACGCAGTAATCGTCGTCGATGAATTTAACCGTCTTTTAATCGCCAACACCGCGGCCGGCAAGCTGTTCGAATTCGATTATAAGAACTCGCGGTTCAGTCCAATCAGCAAACTTGTCAAGGACAACAAAAAAGAGTTCGCCGATTTTCTGAACAAGAGCCGAATTAACAAATCAAGAGCGTCGAAACGCGAATTGACTTTCGCCGGTGATGATTCTTCTCACACGTTCGACTGCATCATCTCCTGTGTTTACGACAGCCGCGAGCAGGTTTGCGGAACGGTGGCAATACTGCACGATATCACCCGCGAAAAAGAAATCTCGCAGATGAAAAATGATTTCGTCAGTCACGTTTCGCACGAGCTGAAAACGCCGCTGGCGTCGATTACCGCCTACGCCGAGATGCTCGTGGACGGCGAGGCTAACGACGAAAAAACGCGAAAAGAATTCTATTCCATTATCCAAAACCAGGCAGACAGGCTCAGCCGGCTGATTGAAGATATCCTCAACACCGCACGAATCGAGTCGGGTCTGGTTAAGGTCGATAAAAAACCGATGAGCCTTACCATTCTTAGTGAAGAGCAGCTGGGAATGATTAAAGGGTTCGCAGAGGAAAAGAATATCGAAGTCACCGCGCCAGAGCCGATTGTTTTCGACCAGGTTTACGTTGACCACGATATGGTGTCGCAGGTGATTGTCAATCTTCTTTCCAATGCTGTCAAATATACACCTGCCGGCGGCAAAGTAACAGTCCAGACGCAGGTCGATGACAATGCCGGCATCGTGCGGTTCAGCGTTACCGACACCGGCGTGGGAATTCCCGAAGAAGATATCGAGCACTTGTTCGATAAATTTTTCCGCGTAAAGGCGAACAATAATCAGGCAAAAGGAACGGGTCTCGGTTTGAGTCTTGTTAAGCAGATAGTTGAAAAAGTTCACGGAGGGAAAGTTTTTGTAATAAGTAAAGTCGGGCAGGGAAGCACGTTCGGTTTCGAGCTGCCGCTCGCCGTTAACGAGCCGGCAGGAGCAACGAAATAAGAAATGCGGTGCGATTAGAGCACGGCAGTTGTTAAACGTTGGAGGAACAGTAATGGCAGACAAAACAGTACTTGTAGTGGACGATGAAATCCATATTGTGCACGTGGTGGCGATTAAGCTGCGCAACAACGGCTACGAAGTCGTCACCGCTTCGAACGGCCGGGAGGCCTTCGAGCTTGCCTGTGCCAACAAGCCGGACATCATCGTCACGGATTATCAGATGCCCCTGATGACAGGGGTGGAGCTTATCGAAAAGCTCCGCGGCAATAGTGACACCGCGGATATTCCGGTAATTATGCTGACGGCTCGCAGCTTCGCCGTCGAGGATTCCGAAAAAGAGCGTCTTAATATCAGCAAATGTCTCAGTAAGCCCTTCAGTCCTAAAGAGCTGCTGCGCGATATCGAGGATGTTCTCTATCAGCAAGCTGTAAGCGGTGCATAAACAAAATGGATGTAAAGCTACTATGACTGAGATTTACGACAACAGAACGGGCGATTTGAAGATGTTCGATTTCGCGGGCTTTAGCCAGGCCTTCAGAACTCTTGGCCTCGGTTTTGCGGTTTGCGACGCGAACGGCCAGCTTGTTTACACGAGCCAACCCGAAGGTTGCAGCTTTGATAAACAGGCCGCAACCGATATCTGCAAGTCATTATTCGAAGACACGAGATTTGTTTCGAATAAGGACGCGGTTCGGATTGACCAACAGCGTTTAGCCGTCGCGCTGATGCGTGACAACAGCGGCAGCGAAAAAGACCTCTGCGGTTTTGCTCTTATCGATACGGCCGATGCCGCGGACATCGAGCCGTATACCGAAGCCGTCGTCCAGATGCTCAGTCAGTTAGCGCATAGTTTTCTCGCCGAGGCAAAAGCGAGCAGGCAAATCGAGATGGTCAGCTCCGAGCTTTCGCAGATGTACGAAGAGCTTGTCCTGCTGCATAAATTAAGCGCAAATATGAACGTCACCGAGTCCGACTGCAATTACCTGCAAATGGCCTGCGACTGCCTCACCGATATCGTTTCGGTCGAAGGTATAGCGATGCTCGTCGAAAAGCAGGTCGACGACCACAAGCAGCTTTTTATAGCAGCCGGCGCAGGCTTAATCGATATTGACTGGCATATGGCTGCGGTGATTGAAGACCGGCTGCAGCAGGAGATAGCAAAGGGAAAAGAGTCACTGCTCGATAGTGACGTTGACGGACCGTTCAGATACCATTGGCCTGATAATATTAGAAATATAATAGCCGTGCCGCTGATTGGGAAAGAAAAAGGCGCAAATGGTGAAGGTCGCGACCACATTATCATCGGGATTATGGTCGCGATAAATCGAATCGGCAAAGCCGATTTCGACAGCATCGACGCCAAGCTGTTTAATTCCGTTGCCAACGGCTGCGCGGTATTCATCGAGAACGGCAGATTGTTCAACGACCTCAAGGAATTATTCGTCGGTTCATTAAAGGCCCTGACCAGCAGCATCGACGCCAAGGACCAATATACAAGGGGACATTCGGAGAGGGTCGCTTTTATTTCAAAGTGGATAGCCGAGCAGTTGGGCGCAGCTAATGGCCTCGACAAAGAACAAATACATAAAGTTTATATTGCCGGCCTGCTGCACGATATCGGCAAGATGGGCGTCGATGAAGTCGTGCTGCGAAAACAGGGCAGGCTCACAGATGAAGAGTATGCGCGAATAAAGGAGCATCCCGGCATCGGCGCGGGAATACTCGGCGGAATAAAACAGATGCGAGATATCGTGCCCGGCGTGCTGAGCCACCACGAACACTACGACGGCAAGGGCTATCCGAACGGACTGTCCGGCGAGCAGATTCCGCTAATCGCGAGGATTATCAGCCTGGCAGACTGCTTCGACGCGATGACGAGCAAGAGAACGTACCGCGAGGCGATGACGCTCGAACAAGCGCTCGAAGAAATCAGGAATAATCTCGGAACACAGTTCGACGAAAAAATTGGAAGAGCGTTTCTCGAAAGTGACGTCTACCGGTTGTGGGATATGATACAGGACGGGTTCAAAGATATTTACAGCACAGAGGATATGTCGAAATACGGCCTGATAGCCGTGGGGACATTAATAAGATGAAAATCAAAACTCAGGACCATAACGATATAGCAATTATAGAATTGCAGGGCGAGCTTGATTCCGAAGCCGTCGAGGATTTGAAAAATATTATCACCTCGACGATAAGAACGCAGAAAAACGGAATCGTGCTCGATATGCAGAACATCGAATTCATCGACGGCGCGGGTCTCGAGCAGCTCCTCTGGGCAAGGGATTATTGTGATGATAATCATTGCCAGTTGCGATTGGCTTCGCTGAAAGAAGATTGTGCGAAAATTCTCGAATTGACTCGATTGCAGGGCGAGTTCGATTGTTACGCCGAACCAGCCGGAGCCGTAAAAAGTTTTGCTTAGAATATGAATCGGATTTGGGAAAATGACTGAAATAGCGGTTGGAAATAAAATGCAGCTCGGCCAGTTACTGCTGGCACACGGGGTTGTAACCCAGGAGCAGGTGGACCGCGCACTGACAGAGCAGAAGGAAAAAGGTCACAATAAGCTGCTCGGCGAACTGCTCGTCGAAATGGGCTATTGCACCGATAACCAGATAGCCGCCGCGCTTTCCGAGGCTTACGGCGTTCCATACGCCCAGGTCAATCCGCGCCTTTGCGACCCCAAGGCTGTCGAGCTGCTGCCGCGGGAATTTCTCGAAGAGCATATCGTTCTTCCGCTGTTCAAAGTTTACGATGCGCCCACCGTTGCGGTTAGTGAACCGACGAACGTTTTTCTAATCGATGAAATCGAACGCATCAGCGGCTGTCGCGTTCAGGTAGTCTGCGCGACTGCAAAAGATATAAAATCGACGCTGCAAACATATATACCGGCTGCGCACGTTTTCGTTATCGATGATATTATCGACGAAGACGGACTCGAGGATTTCACGCTGATAGAGAATATCGCGCAGGATATAACAAATCTCGAAGAAATGGCCGGCCAGTCGCCGGTTGTTAAGCTCGTAAACCATATTATATTCAACGCAGTTCGCGAGAACGCAAGTGACATTCACGTTGAGCCGGGCGATAAGATTCTCCGCGTGCGTTACCGCGTTGACGGTAGACTCTACGAAAAAATGAAGCCGCCGCATCAGATGCACCCGGCTATCGTATCGCGTATAAAAATTATGGCCGAGCTTGATATCGCCCAGCGCCGTCTGCCGCAGGACGGCGGCATCCACGTTTTGGTCGAAGGCAAAGCGATTGACCTGCGCGTTTCGGTAATGCCCGGCAACTTCGGCGAAAAAGTCGTCATCCGTGTAATTAATCCGCAGAAGATTTTGCTGAATCTCGAATCGCTCGGCTTTGCGTATAATAATTTACAGGCCTATAGAAACGTAATGCGTTCGCCAAACGGCATCATACTCGTCACGGGTCCGACCGGCTCAGGTAAAAACACCACATTGTACGCAACGCTCGCCGAGCTTAACAGCGACGAAGTGAACATCTGCACCGTAGAAGACCCGGTCGAATGCAATATGCACCATATAAACCAGTTCCAGGTTAGTGATACCGTCGGCTTCAAATTCGCGACGGCATTGCGGTCGTTGCTGCGGCAGGACCCCGACATAATTATGGTCGGCGAAATCCGCGACCAGGAAACTGCCAATATCGCAGTACAGGCCGCACTCACCGGCCACCTTGTTCTTTCGACTCTGCACACAAACGACGCGCCCGGCGCGGTAACGCGATTGCTGGATTTGGGAGTCGCGCCGTACCTGGTCAGCGCTTCACTGATTTCGGTGCTTGCGCAAAGACTCGTTCGCAAAATCTGCCCGAACTGCAAAACAGAATTCGAGCCGCCGAACAGCTTCAAAAAAATCATCGAAAAACTCGGCGGCAAAATCGATAAATTCTACAATGGCCTGGGCTGCAGCAAATGCCGCAACACCGGTTTTGCAGGCCGAATCGCAATCCACGAATTATTTATACCCGACGACGAGGTTAAGGAAATGATTGCCGCCGGCGCGAGCCTGAAAGTCATCCGCGAAATAGCAGTGGAAAAAGGAATGGCGCCGCTGGTGCTCGACGGCCTGGAAAAAGTAAAAGCTGGAATCGTCTCGGTAGAAGAGGTCCTGCGAACCGCTTATACGATTAATGAGCTGGAGGAGTAGTTTAAAAACAGTGCTGCAAACGCCGTTAAAACCCGTTAATAAAACTGCCGACGCGCGAAAAAGCGCAGCCGGCCATTCGTCCGCGCCCGAGCAGGTAAGTTTTGCTCAATCTCAGCAGCAAACGGCCGGGCCGGTTAATGTCTCCCATATAAAAGTCAAACAGGCTGATTTGGTGATGTTCACCAATCAGCTCTCCGTTATGCTCGACAGCGGCGTTGTGCTAAGTGACGCGCTCGACGCAATCGCGCAGCAGCTGGAGCAGGGGCTGTATCGCAAAATGGTTGAATCAATCGCGATCAGTGTCAAAAACGGCGAAAATTTTTCCAGGACGCTGCAAACTTATCCGCGAACGTTCAGCCCGATGTTCATCAGTATGGTAAAAGCGTCCGAAGCCTCCGGCAGGATGGTTGATATGCTGCGGGTGCTCAGTGAGTATCTCGAATTCGAAATCGATACAAAGAAACGCATAAAGGCCGCTCTGACGTATCCGATTATTATGGCGCTTATGGCGGTGGCAGCTACGGGGACACTGATGTTCTTCGTTTTGCCGAGGTTCACCAAAATTTACGAGGCAAGGGGAGCGGCTCTGCCGAAAATCACGCAGGTGCTTGTGAGCTTCAGCCAGGCGATGGGCAGCACGCGCAACCTGGCGCTCGCGCTGACATCTATTATGGCAGTCGTCGGCGGGTTGTATTACTTCGCTAAAATGCAAATCGGTATAAGGACAACCGATTATCTGAAAATCCGCACGCCGGTGCTCGGCACGATGTTCATCGACGCGGTGGTCGCGCGGAGTATGCGGATTATGGCGACGATGATTAACACGGGCGTGAGCCTGCTCGATACGATAAGAGTCATCCACGGCTCGTGCGGCAATTATTATTTTCATCGGCTGTGGGACTCGGTGGATGATAAAATCCGCGACGGCTATCAGCTTTCAGAATCAATACAGGTTGCCCGTGACGGCAATTTGATTTCCCCGGGCATAATACAAATGCTCAAAGCCGGCGAAAAAAGCGGCAAGCTCGGACAGGTAAGCGATAAAATTTCATCGTTCTACGAGAAAAAACTGCAGGCTTCCATAAAAGCCGTGATGACATTAATCGAGCCGCTGATGATTACCGTCCTCGGCGCAATAATCGGCACCATCGCAATCGCATTACTCCTGCCGGTTTTCAGAATTTCATCCGTAATCGCACACTAAATTAGTCGTTAGTGATTAGCAAATCCAGACGCAACCCCGCCACTTGCGATAAAAACAATCGCAAAGATGGCGGGGCTAAATATTACCCGCACCTGGGCGGTGCGGGCTCAACCGGAAATAAAAATCCCGGACAGTCAACATTTTGCATGAAGAGTTATAAGTCTTGAACAGGAAAGTCATTGCGAGGCCGCTTAGCGGCCGTGGCAATCTTTACTATTCACTATGATAAAGCCTTGAGATTGCTTCGCTTCGCTCGCAATGACATCTTTAAATTCTGTGTAGATGCAAAAAGTTGAGTGCCCGGGGCTAAATATAAAACCTCCTGCAATTCGCCTGCGGCGGGTGAAAATCAGGGGGCTAAAAGAAATAAAGGGTGTTGCTATTTGGGGCGGGGAGGGCTATAATATTAAATTCGCTTTGGGGCGGCAGTGCGGGTAATTGGCCCGGCCGCGTTGGGGCGGTGAATGTAAGTAGTTACAGGAAAGGAAATTAGGAAGGTATGTTGACGAAAGAGCAAAAAGGAAAAATTATAACAGATTACGAGATTCACGAAGGTGATACAGGCTCGCCGGACGTTCAGATAGCGTTGCTAACTGAGCGGATAAATGAGCTGACCGAGCATTTAAAGACGCACAAGAAAGACCATGCCTCGCGGAGAGGGCTGCTCAAGATGGTCGGGACACGGACATCGCTGCTGAAGTACGTCAGCCAGAATGACCCGGAGCGTTATCGTCAAATCATCACGCGGCTGGGGCTGCGCAAGTAAAGCGAGAGTTAAATCAATATCAGACCCTGCACGGATGTACCGTGGGGTTAGTGCATCTACATATAAAAAGGAAATGTCATGTCAGAAGTTTGCAGAGTAGAAAGAGAAATTGGGGGCAGAATATTATCAATCGAAACAGGAAAAATAGCCCGACAGGCGGATGGGGCGGTTGTGGTTCAGTACGGCGAGACGGTTGTGCTGGTGACGGCAGTTACGGCAGCACCGCGGTCGGAAGAAATCGATTTTTTTCCGCTGAGTGTCGAGTATCGTGAAAAGACGAGCGCGGCGGGTAAATTTCCGGGCGGGTTTATCAAGAGGGAAGGCCGGCCGAGTACGAAAGAGACATTAACGGCGCGGATGATTGACCGGCCGATACGGCCTTTGTTTCCGGAAGGGTATATACAGGAAGTGCAGATTATCGCGAACGTGCTGAGTTTCGACGGTGAGAACGACCCGGATATATTGGGGATGATTGGCGCCAGTGCAGCGTTATCGATTAGCAAGATTCCGTTCCAGGGGCCGATGGGTTCATGCCGGCTGGGCAGGATTGACGAGCAGTTCGTGATTAATCCGACGGTGCAACAGCTTGAGAATTGCCAATTGAATCTGCTGCTTGGCGGGCATCGCAAAGCGATAAATATGATGGAGGTGGAGTCGAAAGAAGTTTCGGAGGAAGTTGTGGCCGCGGCCGTGGCGGAGGCGCATAAAGTCGTGATTGAGATTTGCGATTTGATTTCGGAGATGCAGGCGAAGGTCGGAGTCGAGAAGGAAACACCTTTGGCGGCTTACGACGAGCAGCTCGAAGCGAAAATCACCGAGCAGATTTCGGATAAGCTGTACCAAGCCAAGCAGATAACCGGAAAGCTGGAACGCAAGAACGCGGCGAAAGAAATAATGGACGGCGTTATAAATGAATATTGCAAGGCGGATGAAAATCAGCCTGATAAAAAACTGTACAGCACCGCGATGGTGAAACGGATTCTGGGAAAGGTCGAGGGAGCGATTGTGCGCAAGCTGGTACTGGAAGGCAAGCGAGCGGACGGCAGGAAATATGACCAGGTGCGTGACATTACGTGCGAGGTCGGGATACTGCCGAGAACGCACGGCTCGGCGTTGTTTACCCGCGGCGAGACGCAGGCGCTTGTATCGGTGACGCTCGGCACGGTGCGCGATGCGCAGATTGTTGACGGGCTGCTGGAAGAATATTCGCAGAATTTTACGCTGCATTATAATTTCCCGCCGTTCTCGGTCGGTGAGGTTCGTCCGATTCGCGGGGTAGGTCGTCGCGAGATTGGTCACGGCGCGCTTGCGGAAAAGGCACTGTATCAGGTGAGGCCGCCGGAGGAAGGTTTCGCATATACGATTCGGATTGTATCGGATATTACCGAATCGAACGGGTCAAGCTCGATGGCATCGGTTTGCGGCGGAACGCTGGCGCTGATGGATGCGGGTGTGCCGATAAGAAAACCGGTGGCGGGAATTTCGATTGGTATGATCAGCGATGAAAAGAGCGGCAGGAGCGAGATGCTGACAGATATCATCGGCGAGGAAGACCATTACGGCGATATGGATTTCAAGGTGGCCGGGACGACGGACGGGATTACGGCAATACAGCTCGATATCAAAGCAGAAGGACTCGAAGAAGAAGTGATGGTCAAGGCTCTGGAGCGGGCACGCGAGGCACGACTCGGTATTTTGAATGTTATGACCAAGGCGATTGAAATGCCGCGGCCCGGGCTGAGCCAGTATGCACCGAAGCTTATTAGTATTAAGATTGACCCTGAGCTGATTGGCAAAGTGATTGGTCCCGGGGGCAAGATGGTTAAGGGCATCCAGGAGCAAACCGGCACGACCGTTGAAATCGAGGACGACGGGACGATTTATATCAGCTGCGTGGGCGGTGACAATCATTTGATAGCGAAGGATATGATTGAGGCTATGACGACGCCGCCGAAGGTCGGCAAGATTTATGAAAATTCGAAGGTCGTTTCGATTCGTGAGTTCGGTGCGTTCGTGGAATTTGTGCCGGGCATCGAGGGACTGTGTCATATCAGTGAATTGTCCGACGGGTACGTGAAGAACGTCGATGACGTCTGCAAGGTCGGCGATGAGATACCGGTGAAGCTGCTTTTGATTGACGACCAGGGTCGGTATA
>JBBABK010000028.1:0-13829 GCA_041657685.1 Phycisphaerae bacterium
AGAATGGGCCAGGAAGAACAAAAGCAGCAGCGAATAAAAGATTTCGAAGGCTATCAGGTAAATGCCGAGCTTCTGCAAAAAGCGCCCGCCGACGCGAAGATTATGCACTGCCTGCCCGCGTACCGAGGCTTCGAAATCACCGACGAAGCGGCCGAGTCGCCCAATTCGATTATCTTCGACCAGTCCGAAAACCGCCTGCATTTCCAGCGTGCGCTGCTGAAAAAATTATTAAGTTAATAAATTTTGTTTAGCCCTGCCGCTCACGGCAGGGGAATATTTCGGTTAGCCCCCAAGCCTGTTTGGGGGTTGTTGTTCTTTGTTTAGCAGTCGCCGGTTTACTCCGGCGAAGTCCCGATGTTTTTTATCGGGACGAAGACGGGCACGGCGACTTTTTGATAAAATCATTTTTTGAATTTTTGATGAATAAAAAAATTCTTATCGCGACTACCAACCCCGGCAAAATGGCCGAGCTGTCCGCTATGCTCGACCTCGATGTCGACTGGAAAAGCCTCGCCGATTTTCCAAATCTTGAAGAAGTCGTCGAAGATGGAAAGACCTTTGCAGAAAACGCCCGCAAAAAAGCGCAAAGCTACGCAAAGCAAACCGGCCTGTGGACAATCGCCGATGATTCCGGCCTTTCGATAGATGCGCTCAGCGGCGCGCCCGGCGTCAACAGCGCAAGATTTTCCGGCGCAAAAGACAAAGACCGAACTCTAATCGACCATAAAAACATCGCGAAGGTTTTGGATTTATTGAAAAAGGTCCCCGCCGAAAAACGAACAGCGAGATTTGTCTGCTGCCTGTGTCTGGCAAGCTCCGAAAAAGTTTTAGCTGAAACACAGGGCAAGCTCGAAGGAATCATCACCAAAAAACAAATCGGAACCAACGGCTTCGGCTACGACCCCATCGTTTTCGTCCCGCATCTGAACAAAACCGTCGCGCAATTAACCGCAGAACAAAAAAACGCAATCAGCCACCGTGGCAATGCAATCCGCAAACTAAAACCCCTCCTTGCTCAATTACTGAAATGAAGAGCAGTAACAAATAAATTTTAATTCAGCTTTTTATTCTTCTTAATCAGCTCCTTCGCCCTGTCCACTTGAAACGGAAGCAAATCTCTCGGCACGTTACCCTCTCCAATCGCTTTGAAAACCATATATCGCGCGCATTTGGAAAAATCTGCTTTGCAGTATTCCTGTTGTCTAACCTGTGCGATGACATCGATTTCTTTGGCGACTCCATTCTCGAAGTAGGGACAACTTCCCAGGCATTCGCAGTCAGGCATACGTAATTCTCCGAAGGTGTAACTCAAAAAAGTTTTTACGTATTTCTGATTTAGTTATCGGCCGACAGACCTTATCCTGTCCAGATTTTTTCTGCATCCACCGGAGGTTCATCTAAACGAAAAACTAAAAAAGTAATTCTCTGCGCCCTCAGCGTGCTCTGCGGTGAAAAGAGTTATGACCGGCGAAACACCGCCACGACGCGTTCCACTTCCACGACGAACAGTCGGTTATCGCCTTCGAAATCGACCGGTATCGCGCCCTTCGGATTGAACAATACTTTATCGTACTGCTTGAGCGGAATCTCTGGCATCGTCTCAATCTCAGCCGATATCGCCACGATTCGGCCGGTGATGGTCGGTATCTCTATATTGTCCGGCAGCTGTATTCCGCCTTTGGTTTGGCGTTTATCCTCGTCTTTGCGGATAAGGACGCGCTTGCCTATCGGCTCGACCGTCTCCAATGGCGTCGCTTGTCCCGATACATCGGGATTGTCTTTTTTCTTCTCATCCATACCCGCATTATATCAGACTAACCCGAGTTTGACAAAGACGTGAAATATTTAGCCCCGCCATCTCCGCCGCTTCGGCGAGTGGCGGGGTTAATAATATTGTCATTCCCGCGAAAGCGGGAATCCATTTTCGGTTAACCCCCAAGCCTGCTTGGGGGTTGTTGTTCTTTGTTTAGCAGTCGCCGGACACGGCGACTTCTCTGCAGTAAAAATCCGCGGAATCAACGATTGGAATGATTTTAAATCTCTCCGAGTTTTTTCCTGCCGTCGATAAGCCGTTTAATATGCCAAGCGCGAAATTCTTTTTTTGTCATATTATTGAAATCTATGGATTGAGCTATCCGACTGGTTTGTTCGTCGGTGAAGTTCGCCTCGAGCCACGAATCCAACAGCGAAAGCAATTTTCCTTCCTCGACGCCGCCCTTAGACAGCATTACTCCTCCTTCTTGTGTGGCATGTGTTACATCGACAAAGAAATATCCGGCTGTTGGTGAATTGATTTTCCCGTCAATGCAAAACCTAAGCTCGTTTCCATCGGCACAATCCAGAATAAAACCGAGTGTGCCGCCGTCTCTGTAAACAAAAAGCTCCTTAAGAACAACAGGCTCATCGCACTGGATAGTGATGCTTTTTTCTTCGGTTGAACAGCCCATTCCGCAAATACATATTACCGCTAAAGATAATGTCCATACAAGTTTCATCTTACAAAATCCTCGCTAATCCGCTTTGCAAGTGATTATCCATATTTTTACCCCCAAACGCAAGGCAGAAAGTCCCCCACTAAAATCTGCCTGCCCCGGCGTAGCGAAGCGAAGACGGGTGTAAATCTGCGGTTAATAAAATCTCAGCGGCAAGAAAGTCTGATGTCTGTGGTCCGGGGTCTATTCAATCTCTTTGTGCCTTTGGCCCTCTGCACCTTTGTCCCTGTGTTCTTCTGACTTGTGACCTGTATTCTTGTGCTCTTTGCGCCTTTGGCCCTTTGCACCTTTGGCACTCGACTTTTTCTTTTTCGTTGTTTTTTCCCGGCCGAGAAGTTCGTCGGCCTCTTCGAGAGTCTTCGGCGGCCAGTTACCCTCGGCCTGTAATTTTTTCAATTCGTCAAGCTGCTTAATGCTCACAATCGTTCGGCATCTTGGAAAACGATTGCAGCCGAGGAACGGCCCGCGCTTGCTCTGGCGAATTACAAGCTCGCCCTGTTTGCACTTATGGCACGTAATGCCCGTCGGCTCCGGCGGAGCCTTGGGCGGCTTGATATTGCCGTCTTTATCGAGATTGAGAATCGTCTTGCACTCGGGATAGCCGCTGCATCCGAGGAACTCGCCGAATCGGCCGCGCTTGATAATCATATCTTTGCCGCAGTTGGGGCATTTATGTTCCGTCACCTGGTCCTGTACCATTTTGCCCTCGCTGTCGCACGGACTTGCGAATTTGCAATCCGGATAAGCCGAGCAGCTTAGAAACGTGCCGCTCTTGCCGAACCGGTACACCAGCGGCTTGCCGCATTGCGGACATTTATATTCGCTCGGCCGGGTCTCTGCCTTTGCGTGTTTCATCTCTTCGCCGGCCTTTTCGAGATTTTCCTTGAACGGCCCGTAAAATTCGTTAAGCACGCTGAGCCAGTCGAGATGCTGCTCTTCGATTTTGTCGAGCTGCTTTTCCATATGCCGCGTGAACGCGATATCCATAATCCGCGGGAAATATTCGTTGAGCTTATCGGTGACGACCTCGCCCAGCTCGGTAGCGAAAAATTTCCGCTCACTTTGCGCCACGTATCCGCGGTCCTGAATCGTGCTGATAATCGACGCGTACGTGCTTGGCCGCCCGATGCCTTCTTTTTCGAGCGACTTGATTAGCGACGCTTCATTGTACCGGGCCGGCGGCTTGGTAAAGTGCTGCCCCGCCTTGATATCAACCGCAGCCAGTTGCTGACTGGTTTTCAGTGCGGGCAGTTGCTGCTGTTCAGACGAAGTGAGCCACACCCTGGTAAAGCCGTCGAACACAAGCGTCCGCCCGCTCGTCCTGAATATGCACTTGCCGACCGCTGTATCCGCCGCGACGTGAACGTTCGTCACATCCCACACCGCCGGCTGCATCTGACACGCCACGAACCGCCGCCATATAAGGTCGTACAATTTAAATTGCTCATCACTAACCAGTGACTTAATATCCTCCGGGGCAAGGTCAACATCCGTGGGCCTCGTGGCTTCGTGCGCTTGCTGGGCGGATTTGGAAGAGGCGTAATATATTGGTTTTGGCGGGAGATAATTTTCGCCGAAGCGTCGGCCGATGAAATTGCGGGCCTCGCTGACCGCTTCGGGCGACAGGTACGTCGCGTCGGTACGCATATATGTTATCAGGCCGAGCGAACCCATATCGCCAAGCTCGATGCCTTCGTAAAGCTGCTGCGCGACGCGCATCGTGCGCTTGGCGGTGAATCCCAATCTGTTCGCGGCGGCCTGCTGCAGTGTCGAAGTTATAAACGGCGGAGACGGACGCGATTTTGATTGTTTCTTTTCCAGTGAATCGACTTTGAAGTTCGCGCCGGTGAGCGAATCGTAAATTTTCTTCGCGGCGGCTTCGTTGTCGGCGTGGAAATTTTCATTATTGATTTTATAAAGCTCGGCTTTGAACGCGCTGTGTTTTGCGAGCCAATTGTTTTGCTCGGCGATTGTCGGGCCTTTGTCGTCATCGGACTTGGGAGTTATGAAATCGGTCCACTGCTGCGTGTAGTTATTTTTCAGGTCGATTGTGAAGACCGCCGGTATGACCCAGTATTCCTGCGGATTGAACGCTCGGATTTCGCGTTCGCGTTCGACGACGATTTTTACCGCGACGGACTGAACGCGGCCGGCCGATAAACCTCTCGCCACTTTTTTCCAGAGCAGCGGCGAGATTTGGTAGCCTACGATTCGGTCGAGTATTCGGCGGGCCTGCTGGGCCATGACTTTGTCGTTGTCGAGTTTGCCGGGGTTTGCGAAGGCGTCCTGAATCGCGGATTTGGTAATTGCGTTGAAGATGACGCGGAAGGTTTTGTCTTCTTTGAATTTCAGGATTTGCGCGAGGTGCCAGGCGATGGCTTCACCTTCGCGGTCAAGGTCGGTTGCCAGATAGAGCGTGTCGCAATTTTTGGCGGCGGCTTTGAGCGACGCCACCGTACGACTTTTGCCGGGCATAATGGCGTAGGTCGGCTCGAAATTATTTTCGATATCGACGTTTATTCCCTTGCTCGGCAGGTCGCGGACGTGGCCCATCGAGGCTTTGACATCGTAGCCCGGGCCGAGATATTTATTAATCGTTTTCGCTTTTGCGGGCGATTCGACGATGACCAACGATTTTTTTGTGCTCGTTTTTGCCATATTATCCGGACTTTACATTATTATGCAGTACATATCGGTCAGGCTGCGTTAAATAATTAGGGATGGACAAATAATTGCGTTGCGGGCAATTGTCAAGGAAAAATGATTTTTTAACCGCAGAGGCCGCAGAGGTAATTTTATGTATAGCTACAGAGGCTTGCCGCTGCGACTCGCGTCGCAAGACGCGGCAGCGGGCACAGAGGTCGCAGAGACTGAGCAAATCCTAAATTCTAATATCTAAACTCTAAACAAATTCAAAGCACTAAAACGACAATTTTGTAAACTGCGGATTTACACCCGTCTTCGCTTCGCTACGCCGGGGTAGGCAGATTTTAGTGGGGGATTTTCTGCCTTGCGTTTGGAAATAATAGACAGAACGATTTTACTTGTGGACAGAAGCTGGATAGATGATAATGGATCTGGAAAAGTTTTTCAAATCATAAGGCTGTATATTTCTGCTTCGCACATAAATCTATGCGCTAATATTTGATCGCATATCAGCTAGTGCGTGATACCCACCATCTGAGCATGGAAACCATCCAACGATTTTGAATTTAGATAGGCCCGCTTCAAGGTCATCGGGAAATTTATCGCAAGAATCGCATTTTTCGACAACAATCCATGGTGGTTTCAATGCTAGAATTTTACAATCTGGTTTGGCAGGGGCAAACAAACCATTACCGCCACAAGCTGAACACTTACGTCTTCTATGCATAGGCAACCTCTTTTCTTTATTACTTAGTGAGGGTCCAGTTTCTTCCATTAAGAACCACAAAGCCTTTTCTTTTAAGTTGTTGTTGGGCTGTTCGTACAGCGTGTTTCCATTTTTTGCCAAAGTGCTTTCCATCAATAATACGGTCAATACTATTATCGCATAAGTCAGGATGTATAGACTCTATCCTCAAGTGTAACTCTTCAGTGTTTTGAGGGCCATATCTTTTAAGAAGATACAATATGGTCTTTTCAAAGACAGTGTGCATAGATCCACCAGCAAGTCGCATCCGAATTAGTTCATCCTCGGCAGTTAATAGCTGTTGTTTAAACTCTTCTCTTAAAGATTTAATTACTGAATTCTGGCTTTTGCGATAGGCCTGAGATACAGAGGAAGAAATATTACAAAATCTGTCGAGATTCTCTATGCTGATTAAGGCACCAAGATTAGAAAAATCAGTAATGTCCGAAGCAATGGTACGGATTAGGGTAGGTTCTTTAATTTTTATTCCATACTCGTAATTTCTAACTAGTCCGCCAAAGGTCAAATTGGCTGAAGTAACAATCGCGGCTTGAGTGTCACTGACATATACCTTGGCGTGCAGCTTCGGCAGATGTATGAGCGATAACCGAGGAAAGGCTGTTGCCAAAGTGCGGAGAGCATGTGGATCAGTGGAACCTTGACAGATGTTAATTGGTGAAAAATCGGTAAGAATGCGTAATTCCAACTTCCCTTGAACTTGTGGTGGTAAATGTGAAAGAATAAATTCAGAACCATCGGGAGTAATATATGGACTAGATATGATCAGAGAGTGGTAAGTACTTTGAAGTACGTTAGCAAAATCTTTGCGCCAATTTCTGTCTAGAAGTGTGACCATTATATATAAATCTAAATATTAAAGGACGTTTAAAAATTCCACTAAGATTGTCTAATTGGGTTAATTATAATGCTATGAATTGCATATACAAGACAGTTATTTCTTATTCGTTTTAAAGCTGCAAGTGTAAAGAACGGCAGGGTTCTCGACGGGCGGACGTGGGACGAGATGCCGAGCAAAGCAGCTAATTCGATGTGCGCGTAAAATGATATTCACCGCAGAGAACGCAGAGATTATTAAGCACGAATGAACCCGCCTACGCCAAGGCTTCGTCGGGCAGGCACGAATAAACACTAATTTATTTATAGCCACAGAGAGCACAGAGAATTTAAAAAATTCTTATTTCACCGCAGAGTACAGGGAGTAGAGAATTTTGAATTATGAGTTTTTAGTTTTGAGTTGTCGAAGACGATTTATAAATTTTTGCCAGGGAGATTTATTCGGGGGGAAGTTCAATCTTGCGAAGTTACCATGATATTTCTTTGCCGCTTTGTCGTAGGCTTTAGCGGCTTGTATTTCAGAAGCGAACTGGCCGATGTGCATTTGTTTTCCATTGATGGTTAATGTCGCACGCCAGCAGTATCTTCTTTTTTCGGGCGAGACGCCTTTGTATTTTGATTGGCCGTTCTTTTTTGCGCAGGTGTTGCGGCTGTTCTGTGCGGGAGTGGCGATGCGGAGATTGGAGCGGCAGTTATTCAGGCCGTTGCCGTCGATGTGGTCGATAACCAAGCCGGGGGGCGGGTTCATAATGATGCGGTGCATATCGAAGGATTTGGTGCGGCCGTTAATTTTTCTGCAGAAGGTTGCATAGCAGGTCCAGTTGGATTTGCGGGCGTACCAGTTGTACTGTGATATTGCGGGGAAGTCGCTGGGGCTGACGAGCGCGAATTTACCTTTGGTTAGCGGTATGCGTCTGAAGGCGTAGCCGAAGCGGAGTTTGCGGTACAGCAGCAATGGAGCGCTGAACAGCAGTTCGAGTGAGTTTGGGATTTTGATTTTATGTTCGACCATCGGCAAGTTCGAGATTGGATTTGTTAAAAACTGACCTTGGGCGAACTTGCCCTGTAACCTTGTCCCAATGGAAGATATTGGAACTGTGATTCGGCCTATGTGCTGAAATCAGCCGAAAAATACGTGTTTGCTATGCTGCAAACACCCCGGTATTTTAACATATTTTTGAAAAAAATCAAGAAAATAATGCGAAAAAAGCAGATTTTTTTGAACGGTTTAATACCCGGCAGCTTCGAGGAAGGCCTGGATGTTTTCGGTCGATGTATCCGGGGGCATTCCGCCTCCGCAGGAAAGTATTACGCCTTTGGAATCAGGCAGTGAGCCAATCAATTCCTTAACGCTTGCCTTGACGTCGTCGGGCGAGCCGGCTGCCAGCACATCTCGCGGCGGAATGTTGCCGAGCAGTACCATATCGGGGCCGACGAGTTTGCGCATTTCGGTGACGGTGTGCGTGTGGCTGTAATTGAAAACGTTGATGCCTATTTCTGCAAGGTCGGGCGCGCAGGCCAGGCCGGACGCGTCGTTGTGGAAGATGCGGACTTTGGTATCGAACGCTTCGAAAGCGCGCTTGAGGTACGGTTTGGCAAGTTCTTTGAAATCATTCGGGCTGACAAAGCCGACGATATCATCGAGCAGGAAAATTCCTTCGACCGAATCGAATGTTTCTTTTTGCAGTTGGAGCCAATCGACGAGAAAATCGGTAATCATTACCAGCAGCGCGTTGACGTCATCGGGCTGCATCTTGAGTGCCATCAGAACTTCGGTTGTGCCCATCAGGAAGCTGGCGAGGTTGAACGGGCCGCGCGCAACGGCGAATTTAATCGTGTGGCCATTGGATTCGATGTCCTTGCGAAAATGTTCGAGTCTTTTTAGAACGAACGGGCACAGGCCGTCGGATTTCGGATTGGGTTTTCCTGCCGCCGTGATTTCTTTCGCGTCGCCGTGCAGTTTTTTCGGATTGGGAAAATCGTTTTCGCCCCAGATGCATTTAGCGCCGAAGGCGGAAGGCTCGGTGCACATACCGAATTCCGACCAGAAGCCTGGGATGAACATTATATCTGGGAATTGCTTGGCGGCTTTGAGATTGGCGTCGAACCATTTTTGTTCGCTGGTGAAGTAATCCATAATCGAGATGCCGGCCCAGTTCGGCAGCCAGGGACTGTCGATTATAAAGCCGACGGCGGCGGGCTTGAGGATTTGGCCGTCGATTACCGCAAGCATTTTTTCCCATTGTTCGTTCGTCACGAGCGTCTCCTTTTTGATTCGATACGCAGGCGATTATAAATGCGGATGTGCCAATATCAAGTCCAAATAGACATTACAGCAAGACAGTGCTAATAATCAGTACTGGTAGTAAAAATAAGCAGGGCAGGCCCACCGCGCCTGCCCTGCCGTAGTGAATCGGCTTCGATGGAGAACTTCTTCCTCGCCGGGATTAAAGGAGGGCCGATTTCATTTGTATCCCCAATAATTTTAATCTGGATTTTAAAGCTAATTTTTAGTAAGCTATATTTACAGACCATCAGCAGGGGTTTTCGTTACCGGCAAAATATAAAATTGGGGGAAAAACCGGTTATGGAAAAACAAAAGCAATTCGGGAAAAAAGTTTGTAACGAAAACGGTCTAAAACGGTCTATATACGGGCAAGCAGAAGCCGGGGATAGATTGAAAGACGAGGATATAACAGGACTTGTAATCCGTGCTCAGAGCGGCGAGAAGGGGGCTGTTGACGAGCTTTCACGAGCTGCGGCCCAGAGGCTGATGCCGTACATTTATCGGCTGACGCTGAATTATGACGCGGCAGAGGACATCTTGCAGGAAACACTATTGCATATGGTAAAATCGCTGGACGATTTGAAAGAGCCGGGGAGCTTCTGGTGCTGGATTTTCAGAACGGCCTACGGCAAGGCTCAGCATTATTTTCGCGACCGTGACAGGCAAAAATCCATTTCGACCGATTCATTCAGGCGAGGCTGGGAGCGATGTCACGATTCGGCCGTGACGGGATATAATTATGTCATTCGCAAGGAGCTGGCGGAGATTGTCGTCGCGACGGTGAATAAGCTAAACGTCAATCAGCGGACCGTGCTTGCGCTGCGGTGTTATGAGGATATGTCATATTCTCAAATTGGGCAAGTGATGAACTGCAAGGAAATGGCGGCGCGCATAATGTTTTACCGCGCGAAGATGATTCTCAAAAGAGACCTCGTTCGCCGAGGGTTCGGCAAGGAGCATTTGCTGCTGGCACTGGGTTTGTTCGGAGCAATCACCGCCAAAACCGAGGCCGCCTCAGCTACTACCTATGTAACCGCTTCGGTGCTGGACGTCGGTATGGCGGCGGTTTTACTAAGTACTGTGGTTTCTCGCGGCTGCGCTATTATGGCATCGCTGGCGGCTTTGTTCAGCTATCTTGTTACGACGCATTCTTTTTATTATGCGGTCGGGTTCGGGATTTTGTCGGTTTATGTTATGTTCTGGCTGTGGTTCGCGAATCTTTACAGTGAATGAACGGTCGTGCGCAAAAAAGCAGGACGGCTGTGAACGGCCGAGGAGTTTAACCGAAAATCAGTGCCTGGCTGATATTTCTTCGGACAAACATTCGGCACAGTACACAGCCGCCCTTATCAAAAATTCCCTACGGGGTTAGGGGGGTGCAAAATTAGTCAATAGTTAATAGTCATTAGTCGTTAGCATCAAAGCTGCAAAAAAATCACCCGTAAAATAAAACTTTTTATAATTACTTTCCGACATCTCCTTAAAAACAACTTTACAAATCAAGGCTCCTCACGCCCGGGAAACAATTTATTAAAGCTCACTTTATTCGATTTTTTTCATTTTTACAGTTCGCGTTTTCTCGTTCGCATTCTGACCAGTACTCCTCCGAGTGTGAGCAGTGCGATAGTCGCCGGTTCGGGTACTTGGTTGCCCGGGCCCATCAGCGGGTCGCCGGGGCCGACGAGGTCATCATCTTCATCGTTCGTCTGGTTTCGTCTGCCGTGAAAACCTGCTGGCCTGCTTCCGCCGCCGGCGCTGCTTGAGCCGCTGCTAATGTCCGCGGCCGAAGCTATCAGTCCTCCGCCGGGCCTGCTGAACATCAAATTAGCTTCTTCGATGGATTCGAATTCGTTACGCTCGAAAACAGCTACAATGATTTTGGGCGAATCCATATACGCGCCGGTCACCTGCGAAGTCGGCTCATCTACGTCCCCAAGCCAGGTCACAAATCGATAGCCCGGCTGCGGCACCGCCCGCAGAGTCACCTGCGAATTGCCGTCAATCCGATGCACGCCGGTGCCAGGCTCGACCGAGCCTCCGTCGACCGGCGACTGCTTTAGCAGCAGGGCCATCTTTGCCGCGGGGCTGTTACTCGGCACCAGGCACGCCGCCGCAAGCACCAGCCAAAGCAAAGACCATCTCTTTAAAATTGTCAGACTTTCTATATTCACCTTATCCCCGCCCCCGTATTTGCGGAAATTAGTTGATAAAACTGTTTATTTAATTTTCACTAATTAAATTTAACGACGGCACCTCCTGCTCCGAGCAATGCGACTGTAAGAGGCTCAGGCACCTGCCCATCACCATTAGGCCCTTCGAGCGGGTCGCCGTCGTCGGGACCTTTGAGGATATAATCTCTTACCATCGGGCCGTTATCGCTGCTGAGGACGAGCATCCAGGAATAGCCGTCCTTTATTATGTAGCCGTTTTCGGTTGACCATATCCAGGCAGCGCCTTCGGTTCCTTCGGTATCGTCGAAATAACAATCTAACGGCTGGGCGCCGGCAGCTCCGAAATCTTCATATCCCATTCCGGAAACGTTGGTTTCGTCGAGGCCCAGAATGTTGAAGTATGAGATGACACTGTCACTTTCATCGAAGTTGTAGATTTTATAAACGTAAACAAAATCACTTTCAGGCACAGGTGCGTCGAAGCCGGTATCTTCTGTATACGAATCGGAACCTTGGTATACTCTCCAGTCAATAGTTCCCTGCAGATAACCACCATTCCAGGCCTGGAAATAATTGGTTTGGCCGCTCTTAATAATGTCTGCACTGGCTGCCGACATTATCAACAAAAGTACCAATAGAAATATGATTAGCTTCTTTTTATTACTTCTCATTTCCACTTTTCCTTTCGCGTTAACTCTTTGAGCAAAGTGCTCGTAAAAAACTTTTTTCCATCCTTCCTGTTGTCCCCGCAAAATTCGCGGGCAATTCGGCCTCCTGCCTTTGGTCAATTGTTTTTATTTTTCTTTCGCCTGAATGCCGCCAGTGCGCCGACGATGATTAGTGACATTGTTGCCGGCTCGGGTACGCAGATTGTGTCAATCGCTATGTAGTCCACGAGGACATTGCCCTTGATGGTGAAAGATTCTATTTGTGGGTTCGGAGTAATGGTCGCCGTGAACGTCGAGTGATACCAGCCGGACTCGTCTTTTTCGCCGAGGTACCAGTTTGATACGAGGTCGCCATAACTTGTCACGGACACGCCGGGAATATCCAGCAGGCCCCCATTTAAAATAAATGAATACTCGTCAGGATATTCTCCCATAACGTCGTTCATAGACTTCCAGACAAGACACAGTTGGATTTCTTTATGTCCATCCGTAGCTTCGCTGTTGGGAACCAGAACGTCGATTTCGTGTCTTAAGGCGTAGATGCCGTCTTTGTCATCTAATACAGGTATGTACTGCTGGAAAAATCCGGAAAGGTCGGGTTTGCCGTACGGATTGAAAAGCTCCGGGTCAGCATCCGGTTTTATTGACCCATTGGTGAAGCTCCACGCCTGATAAGTAGTGCCCTCGCTGCCACGTGGCCAGCTGGGAACTGGCGGTTCTGTGACAGCCGGCGACGCTGCAACGAGGGCGATAGCAAAACTAATTATCGATGTAAGCAAAATTCTGCGTTTCATAATCGTTTCCTTTTTTCAAACTCCGTTACCTCTATCCCGTTTTCTGCACGCTCGAAGCGCGCAGGGAATCTGCGCAACAAAATCGTGTGAGTTTTCCAAAAAAGTCCCCGAGTAAAAGGTTTTGGCAGGCTTGAACGAGTTTAGCTCTGCCGAGTCGCTGATAGTACCGCGCTAAGCGCAGAACTTTCACGACTCAAAGAACTCAAACTCTCTATACTCCACTCCCAATGGTGGTCCGGCTGCAAAAAAATCACTTGCCCGGACAAATATAAAACGCCACAAAATAAAAGAACACTATACTTCTGTACTGCGTGAGTTTTCTCAGCCCCCAAGCTGATGTGCGTATTAGAACATATTTAAACGGCAATGTCAAGACATTTCTGAAAAATTTTCCCCTGTTTTTAAAAGAAAATTTTCCCTTTATTTAGCTCGTTTTATCAGGACTAAAACTACTATAAGCTGTCAAAAACACTGTAATTATCGGGACTTTCCCGAAGGACAGGATTAATATTATTTTATTTTAACAGCAATTTTTACTGTATGATATTCTTCGGCGAAATTTTTCGAGGAGTAATAATATGAAAAATCACATTGTTTATATATTGGTAATAGTACCGGCGTTTTACGCAGGCACGATTTGCACAGCCGAACAAACGGGCTATCCTTTTGCAGCCGTGCCGGTAACGAGCGTGAAAAATACGGACGGTTTCTGGAACGGGCGTATCGAGACAAACAGGACCGTTACGATTCCGTACGGCTTTAAAAAATGCGAGCAGTACGGCAGGGTGCGGAATTTCGAAAGGGCCGGCGGGCTGCTGGATGGCGAGTACGAGGGCAAGATGCCTTTCGACGATTCGGATATTTACAAAGTCATCGAGGGCGCATCTTATTCGCTCGCTAATATTCCAGACAAGGAGCTGGAAAAATACATAGACGGCATAATCGAAAAAATCGCCGCGGCCCAGGAGGACGACGGTTATTTATGCACGTGGAAGACAATCGACCCCAATTCGTCGCCGGCCTGGTGGGTCGAGGCAGGGCCTCACTGGCATAATCTCGGCGCAAGCCACGAGCTTTACAATATGGGCCATTTGTACGAGGCTGCTTATGCGCATTTCATATCGCTCGGCAAAAAGACCCTGCTGAATGTAGCGCTAAAGAACGCGGACTT
>JBBABK010000029.1:0-13157 GCA_041657685.1 Phycisphaerae bacterium
ATATTTTGTGATATTCGCCATTTAGCTGCTCCTTCCTCTTTTTGTAGCTATTGACAAAACATTTTCGATAATCTTTCCGCCCGCCGGCGTGAGAATGCTTTCCGGATGAAACTGCACGCCGTATATCGGCAGCTTTTTATGCTGCACCGCCATAATTATATTTTCAAATTCCGCGGTTTTTTCCAGGCACCCCGGCAGTTCCTGCGTCATTGCGCAAAGGCTGTGATACCTGCCGACCTGTAAAGGATTTTCAACGCCCTCGAAAACCCCCTTGCCGGTATGGCTGACCCGTGAGCCTTTGCCGTGCATCGGCTCCGGCGCGTGGCCGACTTTTCCGCCGAAGTACTGCACAATCGCCTGATGGCCGAGACATACTCCGAAAATAGGCAGCTTGTCTTTGAAATAATCGATTGCCGCGAGAGTGACACCTGCCGTATCAGGCGTGCCCGGGCCGGGTGAAATTAGCAGCAAATCCGGTCCGAACTGCTCTGCGACAGTTTTCAAATCTTCCAGCGGCGTATCCGCGCGGTAGACCTTCGCGTCGCAGTTGCGCTTGCAGAAATCGTCCACGAGGTTATACGTGAACGAATCGAAATTATCTATGAACAGAACTTTTATTTTTTCAGCCATTATTTATTCCCTCCCGCATTGGCGAGCGCCCGCATACACGAGCCGGCCTTGTGCTCCGTTTCTTCGAATTCCGCTTTCGGCACCGAGTCGTGAACGATGCCTGCACCGACGCGGATATACGCTGTATGGTCTTTTACCTGCAACGCGCGAATGGTGATGCAGCTGTCGAACTGGCCGTCAACGGTCAGGTACATAACCGCTCCGCCGTAGTAGCCGCGTTTTGTTTTTTCGAGCTGCCGAATGATTTTCATCGCCTCGATTTTCGGCGCGCCCGTGAGCGTGCCCATATTCATTGTCGCAAGATACGCGTTCAGCGCGTCAAGGTCGGTTCGCAATATCCCTTTTACGTTGCTGACAAGGTGCTGCACCGATTCGTATTTTTCAGCGGTCAGTAGTTCGGTGACTACCCGGCTGCCCGGCTGGGCTACTCGCGCGATATCGTTGCGGGCGAGGTCAACCAGCATTATGTGTTCGGCTAATTCCTTGCGGTCGAGCTTCAACTCCGCTTCATAACGAAAATCAGTATCGGCGTCGATTTCTTTGCCGATTCGACCGCGGGGCTTTGTGCCTGCGATGGGGCGGATTTCGACGCTGCGATTTTCAGTGCCGCTTACGCGGAGATTCAATTCGGGACTCGAACCCATCAGGATTGTATTGGGCGTGTTCATATAAAACATATAAGGCGAAGGATTCAATAGCCGAAGTCTTTTATAAACATCCAGCGGCTCATCGGCACACGGGACCGTCTTTGTTCGCGAAAGCACAACCTGGAAGATGTCACCGTCTATGATGTGCTGCTTGGCAGAACGAACCATTTCTTCGTACTCGGCCTGGTTCGTATCGGTGGATTCTTTCGGTAATGCCCCTTCGTATTTTTGGCCTGTCGGCGTATCGAAGCGGGCAATATTCTGGTAATAATCGAAACAGTCCTGCGCTTCGGTGACGGCCTGCTGCCTGTCGCCGTTGGTTATAATCACGTTGACCACGATATAGCCTTTGTTGTGCGCGTGGTCCATCAGGAAAATATTGTCAGCGAAATATAACTCGTAATCGGGATTGCAAAGCAGGTCTTCGCTGTTGGCGGGCAGCTTTTCGAACTGGTCGATGAAATCATAACTCAATGCGCCGAGCAGCCCACAGGTGACTCTGAATGGTTTGCTCGCCAGCTTGAACGAAAACGCAACGGCCCTTAATACATCCATCTGGTTTGTTGTCGAAAGCCTGCTCTGCTCATCAAGCGTTTTTGTTGTTTGTTTGATTTTTCCGCTGATAATCGCTTCGTCGAAATTCACCGATTCACAGAAGCCGAACCGCTGTTTGTCCTCGGCGAGGTATTGCAGCATTCGTATGCCGGTTTTGCTCAGTGCCTTGATTTCAAAATCCCGCCCCTTGCCTGTTAAATATAACGCCGGCCTTGCTGTGCCGAAACTTAGCGCCCCTGCGTCGACCTGGTACTCCTTCGATTCGAGCAGGCAGCAGTTTTTACTCCTGCCGTAATCGGATGTCTTGGCGAAGAAGTCCATCGGGTCGGCCATATCAATCTCCTTGACGATGGGGATTATCTGGCCCGGCCGGGCGCTGTTAATGATTTGCCTGTAATCTTCCATAATATGCGTCCAAATATGTCATTTTTTAGCTTTTGTACGGTCCGAATACAATAAAAAAGCTCCCCTGCTTTTTCGGCAGGAGAGCTTTTATTTTTTACTGTTAAATTTTAAGTTTAGCGAATTACCGCAAACCTGCCGCTTATTTATTCAGCAGGACGCCACCAACCACAGTTTTTGCGATAAATGTCACTCATAATCGGTGTATTAAACCAGATTTTCATCGCTTTGTCAAGATTGAATTTTCCGGTGTGTAAGATTTTACACAGACCGAGCGAATATCCACGTGCCGGCTACGTATGTTCCTATAACGCTTCCAAGATTAGCCAGGGCAGTTACAAGCAAAACCTTCAGCACCGGATTTTTCCACATACCCTTCCAGGTATTTGTCGCGACGGGCAGATTCTCGAAATCAGCAACGGTCGGCGTGCGAATCCACGCCTGCACAAGGCCTGCCACCCAGCCTGCCGCGATGAGCGGGTTGAGGCTCGTAATCGGCGCCGCGAAAAATGCGGTTAATATGGTCAGCGGATGTCCGAACGCGATGGCCGCCCCGGCCGCCGAGAGTAAGCCATTGACCAAAATCCAGATATAAATATTTTCGACCCCTCGCGCGGCACCCTGTTTGAAAAACCCGTAAACTATTAGCGCGATAATCGCTGCGGGTACTCCCCACTTGAAAATTTTAGGCCAGATGCTTTTGGGCGGCAGTTCGACCAGCGGTTCAATCGGCTCATCCTGCGTTATGTGTTCCCCTATGCCGGGCGTATGTCCCGCACCGACGACCGCGACGATTTTACTGCCGCTGCTTTGGCGAATTTTCTGTGCGAGATAAATATCACGCTCGTCGATTAACCGCTTTTTGATTTCAGGAAATTTGCCCGCAAACTCTGCGAGCACCGCTTCGAGCTGGTCCTGCTGCTTCATCTTGTCAATCATCTCGGCGTCGATTTTTTCGGATATTAAGATACTGCCGGCAAGCTGCACCATCAGCCGCATTTTGCTCCAAAAGCCCAGATACCCCCATACTCGTTTCAGTGTGATATCGATTTGGCGGTCGGCCATTACCAGCTTTGCTCCGGTTTCGTTGGCGAGCTTTGCGGCTTCGAGCATTTCCTCACCGGGCACAACGCCGAGCTGTTCGCCGAGCTTGCGGTAAAACGCACTCATTATAAGCTGGGCGAGCATCAGCAAGGCTTTTTTCTCGCGGATGATTTTGAAGATGTTCATCTTCTGCCAGGCCTCTTTTTTGGTCAGCGCGTCGTACCTGCCCTGGCAAAGCTCGATACAGACCGTATCGGGCCTGACCGCTTCGATTGTAGTTCGAACGTCCTGAACGCTTTCTTTGGATATGTGGGCCGTGCCGACAAGATAAACGTCCCTGCCGTCAACTTTTATATGCTTTACCCGTTCGGGCAACTGTAAACAATCATCCGCCATTTGAAACCTTTAACAATAATGATTATAGTTAAAGGAAGAGATTATAGCGAAATCGCCGATAATTACAAAGGCAATTGAGTACCGGCAGAAGATAACGAATTATTGAGAGGATTGATTATGAAGACCATACTAAATTTTGCAATCATTTCACTGATGTTGCTGGTGCTGGTCGGTTGTGAAAATTATACCACGCCCAGCGGGCCGGCTATGTCAATTTTCGCGGGCGTTCCGAAAGATAAAGTAGTTGTTGCCGGGGAGCCGGACGTGAATGAACCGAACGAGGTCGCTGGGGTAGCTTTCGAACAACGCGAGCCGATGGCAAAATTTCCCGCCAATATCGTGTACGTGCGGACGCAGGAGCAGGGCTATAAATCACAGACGGCAAAGGGCGAAGGGTGGGGCGCTTTCAGTGTTGTTTATACCCGCGATATAGAAAAGGATAGCGACTGGGAGCAGCTCGGCCAAATGGTAAACGTTGCGCAGATCGGGCCGCTTAGCAAACTGCTCGTTCCCGCGTATCTGCAATCGGAAAAAGACCTCCGCCAGGCAGCCGCACGCCTCAACTCGGATATGCTGCTGATATATACGCTCGATACGAATTTTATGGACCGCGACACATCGGCCGGCCTGACAGTTATTACGCTCGGACTCGGAGCGACCATAAACGTCCGTGTGACCAGCACTGTCTCGGCTTTGCTGCTCGATACCCGCAGCGGTTACGTGTACGGCGTGGTCGAGGAAACAGCGATGCAGGAGAAAAATACCGCGGCACTGACCAGCAAAAACGCGATGGACAATATGCGTCTCGCGGTCGAGCGGCAGGCGTTCGAACAGTTTATTAACGAATTCGAACTGCTGTGGAAAAACGTATCCGAGGAGTACGCCGACTAATAAATAGATGCGCAAATAAATATCCGGCAGGCTTTGCAGCCTGCCGGATACTCTCGAAGGAGGAGAAATTGCTTGTTTTGTTCTCGCGACTTCCCTGATGATTTTGTCGCTGTAGTTATGAGAAAGCCTTGTTTTGGAGGCTTTAGATTCTTTCTTGTAAACCCTTGATTTCAAGGGAGTTAGCTTCTATTTTGTTTTCAGTGAGCATCGATTTCTACCCGCTATACGCCCCCGGTTCGGCCGATGTTCACTAAAAATTTTTTTGTTTTTTCCTTCCGCAATTCAGTCAATAAGCCCGTTTTTATAGGATTTAACTGCTTAAAGTTTGTCCAATTTTCAATCTGACAGCAAGGCGGTTTTAAGCAGGCTTTGCAACTCATTTTTACATCTTTATCCTTGACGCAAACACAACAATAGTTTCTATTTTACATGTTTGAGGGACGGTAAAATAAAAACAAAAATCGGCTATAGGCGTTTGCGAAAGGAGACCTTTATGAAAAGAATGATTCTTACTGCGGTTTTATCAGTATTAGTGTTAGGCATTTGCGGCTGCGGCCAGGATACCGGAAAAGGGCAGTTGGTTCCTGAAAGAATGAGAACCGCTACCGACCGCCACGCCGTCATCGAACAAGCCAGTAACAAAGAAGTCGATATAATCGAAAATATGTCGATGCACCGCCGGGCGTATCGCCAGAATCTCGAAGCTCTGATTAAATATTACAACAATACCGGCAACAATTTAAAATTCGAATGGGCACAGAAAGAGCTGTCTGCCCTCGATGCCATACCGCAGTACAATTATATCATCGAAGCGTCCCTGGCCGGGCCGGAGCTTCGTGGGACCGAGGAGATACCCGAGGCTGATGATTTGTATTATCAGGCTCAGGTAATGGAAAATAATGCTCGCAAGTTGATTCTGTACACGAGTTCGGAAAAGCTGCGGTTGGCGTTGGATAAATACAACCAGATTATCAGACAGTATCCGACAAGCGATAAGATTGACGATGCCGCGTACCAGGCGGCTAAGATTTATGAAGGTTTCAGGGATTATTCCATCGCACTGATTTACTATCAGCGAACGTACCAGTGGGACCCGGAAACGATTTACCCTGCCAGATATAAAGCGGCTCGCGTGCTGGACGATAATCTTCATCGCAGGGCCGAGGCGCTCGAGCTTTACCAGCAGTCGCTGAAATATGATGCGCTCAACTCCGGTCAGAGAGAATACATACAGGAAAGAGTCGCGGAACTGACCAGCAGCGCACCGGCCAACTGATGTGTGCAGGTTTGAAAGTTAATGAAATTTTAAATAGGCCCGGTATCAGCCGGGCCTGTTTTTTTTAACGGATATGTTGAACGAATTCGAAAACAAAATTCTGTTTTTTTTACGCAGCCAACGATTGTTCGGCGATGCGGACAAACTGCTGCTGGCGGTATCCGGCGGCGCAGACTCGATTGCTTTGCTGCACGTGTTGTGCAAACTGAAAGATGAGGGAAAAATCACATCCGAATTTGTCTGCGCGCATTTGAATCATCAATTGCGAGGCGACGAATCGGATGCCGACGAGGATTTTGTTATTTCACGGGCGGAAAATTTAGGGATTAAAATTATTACCCGTCGCCTCGACGTTAAACGCTGTGCCGCCGAGCAGAAATTGTCCGTTGAGACGGCCGGGCGTAACTGGAGAATCGAAACACTGTATGAAATTGCAAAAAAACAGGGCTGTGATTATATCGTGACAGGCCATCATAAAAATGATAATGCCGAAACTGTAATTCAAAGACTTCTTCGCGGCACAGGCTTTCGAGGTCTTGCGGGAATCAGGCCAAAAACCGAATTTCAAAACGGTGCTTGTTTCGTTCGTCCGCTGCTTTGTGTAACAAGAGGTGAAATACAACAGTATTTGGAATCGCACAATCTGCATTGGCGATATGATTCGAGCAATGCGAGTATCGCATACAGGCGTAATTTTATACGACATCATTTGCTTGGGGAAATTCAAAAAGATTGCACGAGGCCTGTGGTTGAATTGCTTTGGCGGTTGTCTTGTCAAATGCGCGAATTTCAGGTTTTTTTAGAACAAAGGGCCGATGTTGTATGGCGGGACTATGCTGAACTTTCCAAAGGCCGGGTAGAATTTGATATTCCTTTTTTTAATTCGCAGCCTCAGCCGGTTAAGATTGAACTAATCCTGCGAGCGATTGCGGAACTCGGCAGCGGCCGGGGCGATTTAACCGAGGGACATTTTGACCGAATCGTTGAATTGACGAATAGAAATAAAAGTAACAGCAATCTCGAATTGCCGAACGGCATTGCCGTCCGGCGTGAATATGAAAAAATCATATTTGCAGAGCGGAAAATAAAAAATCAACTAGTTAACGAATCGGCCGAGCTAAATATTCCTGGCAAGACTCGATTCGGCAGTTTTTCAATCGAAGCTAATGTCGCAACTCGTGACCGGACGGAATTTAGCAGATTTAAAAAAGACAAAAATGGTTTTGCAGAATGGTTCGATTATGAAAAGCTTGTGTTGCCGTTAACGGTTCGTTTCCGCAGTGCCGGCGACAGGTTTGCGCCGTTGGGAGCGAACAGTGAAAAAAAAGTCGGCAAGTTTCTGACGGACGCCCGTGTTCCGCGCGATGTCAGGGATAACATCTTAATTGTTTCGGATACGGAAAAAATCATCTGGGTCTGGCCGATTCGCATCAGCGAGGAGGCCAAATTAACCGAGCGGACGGCTGCATCGCTCCGGATTAAAATTACAACCTCCTGAATTATCGATTATCCGAATTGTTCATTTCAATAAATAAATATGGTTGTAAAATAAAGTGAGAGACACCCCCTTGGCAATTGCTGTATAGCAATTGCCGAGGGGACGATATTGATAAGATTATCTGTTCTCTCTTTTTGCCTTCTTTTCGAGCCTTTTTTCCTTCAGACTTTTCTGAGCTTTCTTTTTAGTGTCTTTTCTGACATCACGACTCTTGGCCATAGGATATCCTTTCCTTGAGTAGATATTTAAATAACGACTTGATTTTACCACAAGAATGTTAACCGGCAAGTCTTATTATGGCCAAAAACAGCCATCGGCCTGAATATGCCGGGCTGGAGACAGGACGTTTTGCAGTAAAAATAATTTCAATATGTGCGCGGTATTGTTTAGGGGAAATGACATCGAGGCAGTATAATTAAGGACTTTGATTTTAGGATTACTCTATGCCATTTAACACATTTGGTCTTTCCGACCCGTTAGTAAGAGGGATTCTGGCGGCTGGCTATACTGCCCCGACAGAGGTCCAGACGCAGGCGATTCCCGCGGCGGTCGAGGGCAAGGACATCATCGGCTGCGCCCAGACGGGCACGGGCAAGACGGCCGCTTTTGTGCTGCCTATATTGAATCGGCTGAGCCACGAGCCTCAGCCCAAAAGAAGAATCATCCGCTCGCTCATCCTGACCCCGACGCGGGAACTGGCGGTGCAGGTTGAAAAATCGATAGTCACGTACGGCCGATACCTGAGTTTGCGAACGCTGGCGGTCTATGGCGGAGTCAACATCAAGGGGCAGTTTAACGCGCTTCGTAAAGGCGTTGACATTGTTGTAGCCACGCCGGGCCGGCTGCTCGACCATTTAGAACGACGAACTATCGACCTGAAACACGTCGAGGTGCTGGTTTTGGATGAAGCCGACAGAATGCTCGATATGGGCTTTATCAGGGACATGCGGAAAATCATCGCCGTCCTGCCGAAGGAGCGTCAGACGATGCTCTTTTCCGCTACCGTGACTCCCGAAATAAGCGCGCTGGCCGAGGGCGTGCAGAAGTCGCCTGTAATGATACAGATTGGCAGGCCTCGAAATCCCATCGAGACAATTACGCAGCACATATACCCGGTCGAGAAAGAGCAAAAAATCAGCCTGCTGCTCCATTTGCTAAGCAATAAAGATATGTCCAGCATTCTGGTGTTTTCGCGCACAAAGCACGGCGCGGATAAAATTAACAATCGCCTTGAGCGGGCGGGCATTTCATCGGTGGCGATACATTCCGGCCGCAACCAGAGTCAGCGTCAGCGCGCGCTGGACAGCTTTAAGAGCGGTCATTATCGCGTTATGGTCGCGACGGATATCGCTGCCCGCGGTATCAACGTCGAAGGCATTTCGCACGTCATCAATTTCGATGTTCCCACGTTCGCGGAAGATTACATCCATCGCATCGGCCGAACTGGCCGGGCTGCCGCGACCGGCGACGCGATAACTTTTGCTTCCTATGACGAACTGCTGCACCTGCGAAACATTGAAAAATTCATAGGACGCAAGTTCGTGCACGAGAGGTGCGAAGGTTTTACCTATACCAAACCCATGCTGACTCAGCCCGTAAGTAAACCGTCGGCTCGTCACCCGCACGCAAGTCGAATCAGCAGAGGCAAGTCTCACTCTCCCGGTCGGCGGCGGCGCAGGTAAAGTTCATCGAATCAGTTCATTAAAATAATTCGGCAGTTTGGCCTCGAATGTCATCTCTCGGCCGTCGGCGGGATGCTTGAAGAAAATGGATTTGGAATGAAGTGCCAAACGTCTGTACCCATCTTCTTTTCCGTATTTTCTGTCGCCCACAACCGGATTGCCTTTGTCAGCAAGATGAACACGAATCTGATTTTTCCGGCCGGTCATAAGATTAATTTCCTGCAGGCTGAATTGTCCGGTTTCTTTCAGAACTTTATAAGCCGTTTGTGCTAATTTGCCTTTTTCGGCATCACTTGTGGAATAAACGACGAAGGCCTTATTCTCGGTCAGGTACGAAGTAATAATTCCCTCTTTGGGTGACGGCGTTCCGTGAACGACGGCAATGTATATCTTGCGGACGTCTTGCCACTGGTCCTGCAAACGTGATTTTATTTCTTCGCTTTTTGCGAAAACAAGAACGCCTGATGTCCACTGGTCCAGCCGATGAACGGTGAAAATCTGCTTTCGCGATTTGTAATTTCCTTTGCGAACGTAGTCGGTAAGGATGTATTGAACGGTTCTTGTTTTGTCGGTTAGCGTTTTGACGGTCAGCAGCCCGGCCGGTTTATTGACTACGATAATATCTTTATCTTCGTAGAGAATTTCGAGTCCTTTGGGGAGATGTCTGTAAGGCGACTGTTTTTTACCTGGCATATTTGGATTCTTTAAGCGATGAGGCTGCCGTTTGTATTTTGCATCAAGGTTACTTCGATGATTTGATTAGTTTTCAACGCGGGCGACGGATTTTCGATTTTAACTTCGAAGTAACGCTCAGCTCTGCCTGCGGCCGTTCCATTTTCGACCGATTCGATTAATATGCGTTCACGACGGCCAATAAAATTTTCTCGGTATTGATACGCTAAGTCATCTGCGATTTTTTGCAGAATTGCGGCGCGCTCTTTGATGATTTGCGGTTTAATTTTCGGTGACATCTTCTCAGCGGGCGTTCCGCGACGCGCCGAAAAACTAAAAACGTGAATGCGCGAAAAGCCGACTTCTTTGCATAATTCCAACGTCTGCTGAAAATCGCTTTCTGTTTCGCCGGGGAAGCCGACGATGATATCGGTAGTAATCGCGGGGTTTTCCAAACAGGAGTTCAGCATTCGCACTTTTTCGAGATAATCCTCGGCCGTGTAAAGCCGGGCCATTTTTTTCAGGATGTTATTCGAGCCGGACTGCAATGACAGGTGCAGGTGCGGCATAATATTAGTATGTTTGGCGGGTATGTCGAGCAGTTGCGGCGTAATATCCTGCGGGTTAAGCGAGCTGATTCGCAGGCGGTGCAGGTCGGGAGTTAGCGCGAGTTTTTCGAGCAATTGCGCGAGGTAATCTGTTTCGGGGTTCGTCCAGTTTTGCCGGCGAGTGGTATCCCGGCCGAACGCGCCGAGACAGATGCCGGTCAGGACGATTTCCTTATGGCCCGATTTTACCAGTTGTTCGGCTTCGCGGCAGATAGAATCTATAGGTCGGCTTTCGATGCGAGGGCGAACAATTGGTATGATGCAGTACGTACAATAATTGTCGCAGCCGTCCTGGGCCTTCAAAAAAGCCCGTGTATGGCCCGCAAAAGCGGTCAATTCGGGCAATTTCAAGGGGTCACAGGTGCTTTTGGGCTTGCTTTTTTGGCCGTTTTGTGGTCTAATATTATTGATTATGGGCCTTGAAGGCTCCTGTGGGGCGGTATCCCGATATAATCGGGATTGGACAATCGTGTTTAACTCGGCGGCAATTGCGGACCGATTTTTAATTAGGTAGACATTTTCGACAAAGGATTGCGGCTGTTCGGATTTCTGCGGTGACGCGGTAAGACAGCCGACGGCAACGACGACCGAGCCGTGGTTGAGCTTTTGGGCCTTGCTGATGAATTGCCGGCTCTTGGCCGCGGCGGCCTTCGTAACGCAGCAGGTGTTAACGATTGTCAGGTCGGGTTTCTGGCCCGGCCGGACCGCTGCCAGGCCCAGTCCGGTCAGCAAAGTATGGATTTGCTGGGACTCGTACTGGTTAACCTTGCAGCCGAGCGTTTGTATGGTGAAAGTCCGTAACATTTGCTATATTAGAAGCGAAAAGTTAAAAACTAAAAAGCAAAAAACTGCGGAATCGACCTTGGCCGCAGGAAGTTCGACAGCACAAACAAATGAAAGGTGAAATATGGCGCCGCACGGTGGAACGGTATGGGCGATAGAAATAGGCAACAGCTCTCTAAAGGCCCTGAGACTCGGCGATTTAGGCCAGGGCGTGCAGGTGCTGGGATTTTCAAATATCGAGTACGGCAAAATCCTCGCCGGCAGCGGAGTCAGTGCCGATGAGCGGGACGAGCTGATTGCCCTGGGGCTTCGCAAATTTTTGCGAGAAAATAACGTCGGCAAAGAAGACGTAATCGTATCGGTTCCGAGCCAGACTAGTTTTGCCCGGTTCGTCAATCTCCCGCCGGTCGAAGAGAAAAAAATTCCGCAGGTCGTTCGA
The DNA here is from genome assembly GCA_041657685.1 of Phycisphaerae bacterium. Classification (GTDB taxonomy): domain Bacteria; phylum Planctomycetota; class Phycisphaerae; order Sedimentisphaerales; family Anaerobacaceae; genus JBBABK01. The sequence continues at coordinate 11,524 of JBBABK010000029.1, forward strand.
CTCGAAGCCGGTATGCAGATTCCCTTCGATATGAGCGAGGTGCAATGGGACTGGCAGCTGATGAGCCGGGCCGAAGAGGGTCAGGTTCGCATCGGAATTTTCGCGATTAAAAACGAGGTAGTTACAAAGGAGCTGGAATATTTCGGTAATGAAGGACTGCCGGTTGGTGCTGTGCAGATGGTGCCGATGGCATTATATAATTATGTAGTATATGATCGGCCGGAACTGGTTAAATCGGATAAGGAAGCGACCTGCGTAATCAATATCGGCACCGAGACCACCGACCTGGTTGTGTGCAGCAAAAATACCGTGTGGCAGAGATGCATCCCGATGGGCGGCAATTCGTTTACACGCGCGATAGCAGATGCGTTTAAACTGAATTTCGAAAAGGCTGAAAAACTCAAACGTACCGCCGCAATGAGCAAATACGCCCGCCAGGTATTCCAGGCGATGCGGCCTGTGTTCAGTGATTTTGTATCTGAGGTTCAGCGGTCACTCGGATTTTTTAGTCAGAGCCAGGCCGACTGCAGGGTAACAAGTGTAATAGCGCTCGGCGGCGGCACGAAACTCCGCGGTCTTTTGAAATATCTCGGCCAAACTTTACAGATTCCGATTGAGAAACCAGACGTATTTAAAAAACTGGTTGTTTCTGAAGGCGTCTCGGCGGCGGAATTCGGTCAGCGGATCGGAGAGTTCGCCGTGGTTTACGGCCTCGCGCTTCAGGGCCTGGGGCTTGGAAAAATAGAAAGCAATCTTTTGCCTAAAGCCGTCGCAAGCTCGATGGCAATGGCGGTAAAGGCAAAGTATATAACCGTTGCCGCGGCGGTCCTGATGCTCGTGGTGTTGCTCGGGATAGGCAGGACCGTTTATGATAACGCCACGTACGAAGCGCAGTCCGGCAGGCGAAGTACTATAAACAACATTGTTCGCGATGCGGAGCAGGCCAAGCAAAAACTACTCGAACAAAAACGACGCGAGGAAACTTCAAAGACAACAATCGAGCAGGCGTGTAAACCGCTGGAATATCGTGAAGTAATTCCGCAGGTTATCGAAACGGTGCTTTCCGTTTTTCCCAATTCACAAAATAATTCCGGGCAAAGCGAATTATACCAGGCGTTTGAAACGGGTGATGTTGATAAATTATTACAGACGCCTCGCAAAAAACGTGAGCAGATTTTTGTTACGAGTATGTCGGTCTATTATACTCCGGACGTGGAAGGTTCGAGGTTTGGCCAGACAAGGATGAAACAGTCAAGCAGTCAGGCGGTTTCAAAAAGCCAAACAGAGTCAACGGGAGCGGTAGGTTCCTATATGCAAATGATGAGAGAGGCCCAGGAAAGCCTGAATCAGGAAAATGCTGCATCTCAGTCTCAGGAGAGCAAAGGGGGAACAGTTGCAACTGAAGAAAAAGGCGGCGAAGGCTTTGTCGTGGTCTTGAGCGGTTATACTCCATACGAGAATATCGAGCAGATGTTGGACCCTGCCGGCGTAGATAACGACCGGGAGAGATGGGGAGTGATAACACGTTTGATGAATCTGAATAAATTATCCGATGCTAACAGCCCGTTTTCTCTTTATAAAAAGACTCAGATTCAGCATTTCGAACTTAAGACAGGCCCGGTAAAAATGGATTC
>JBBABK010000030.1:0-8338 GCA_041657685.1 Phycisphaerae bacterium
CAAATGTTCGACGCTGAGATATTCGTCCTTCATCGCGTCGGCACGGTTCTGCGCATCGAGCACAACCTGACTGAACGCCGGCTCAGGCATTATCTGCGAAGTGCTTCCCTGCGGCAGTCTTCCCAGTTCGCTTTCGGTCATCGACCTGATTTGTTCGACGTTTGCTCCGATTTTTTTGAGCGTCAGTACCACGATTCCTTCATCATCATTCACAAGCGCACTTAGCAAATGCAGCGGCGTCATCATAGTATGCGATTTAGCCATCGCGATTTGCTGAGCCGTCGCTAACGCTTCCTGTGCCTTGAGTGTAAATTTTTCAAATTTCATTTTCAAATTCCCTGTTTATGTGCAGTTATCATCCGACGTTTTATAATTGTGCAAACGGTGTGCCTGACTCGTTTGGAAGCATAAATTCTTATGAAACAAGAAGTTAAAAATATGCAATTTTCGCCGCAAATGCCATTCTGGCAGGTTTTCAGTCAACTTCGGGTGAGTCCTGCAGCACCGCCATTGCAACTCCCTTTATTAGCACGTCTTTGCCGGCCCTGGCCTGTGTGATTTCAATTCTTCGAGACTTGTTGTCGTAAACTTCACGTTCGAGTTTTTCCTCGATGGCCTGTGCGAAGAAATCCGCGCTGTGGTTCATCACATATCCTGCCAGCATCACCACCTGCGGGTCGAAACAATTGATGGCAACCGCCGCAATCCTGCTAAGGTATTCGGCTATCATTTTCCGCAGCGATAACGCGTAGGCGTCGCCCTTGTCCTGTGCATTGCTCAAATTACTTATCACCGACTCGGCGGTGTCGTTCTCTTCAACGCGTTGGGATAAAATGGTTTCCTGTCCTGCTGCTATATCAGCCTTGATTTTTTTTGCCAGCGATGGTCCGGATATTATCGCCTCCAGACAGCCCCGATGCCCGCAGCCGCACAAAGGCCCGTCCGGCTCAACTATAATATGACCAAGCTCGCCGAATCGTCCCGTTGCTCCGTCCAGTATCTTGCCGTCGGTATAAAGCGTTCCGCCCACGCCGTCCGCGACGTTCAGATACAAAACCGATTTCGAAGCCAGGCTGTTATCAATTCCTGTTTCCGCGAGAAATCTTACACGTGTCGAATATATCTGTACGCTGCATTGAAACTTCCCGGTCAAAATCTTTTTCAGTGCAACGTCTTTCCAGCCCAGCGGACTCGACAGTACGACCACTCCTTCCGGACCGACGGTTCCGCTGACAACTACACCGATACCCAAAACATTTTCTTCAATTATCTGATGCTTATTAAACAACTCACGTATGCTGTTTTCAACCAGTTCGGAAACATTATCAACAGAATTATCGCTGTGATATACTTCAGCTTTTTCTATAAGCTCGCAGCTAAAATCGAACAATCCAATAACCGTATGCCCCGGGTTTATGGAGATGCTGATTATTAGTTTGCCTTGCGGATTGATGCTTAGCATCACAGGTTTAGCGCCGCGCTTGGTGCTCTCGCCTGTTCTTTCAGTAATAAGATTTTTTTCGCGCAGTCTGCCCGTGATATAACTAAGTGTCGAAGAGCGAAGGCCGGTAAATTCACAAACTTGCGCCTGCGAAATTTCCCCATTTTGCCTGAGAATTCTCAGTACTAATTTTTCATTGCTTATTCCCGCGCTCTTTGGGTCTGTTATTTTGCGTCTCATAAATCGTCTCTTTTTGCGAAGTTGTGAACAAAATAACTCAGGTCAAGAGTTTATTCAAGCAAAAACCCCACTTATAAACAGGAGTTTTGTATTGTTCTGGATGATTCAAAAATGAAAAAATACTTGAATTGTTCAATAATTCGGTTAAAATAACTCATTGCCTGAGTAATTAAAGTTATCTCTTTATAACAAAGGGAGTTGCTAAAATGAGCAGGCCTAACGCGATACTCGCCCGGTAGGACTATATGTAAAAATTATTTTTGAATTCATAGTAATGATGAAATTAGGAAAATACTCTTTCGGTCTTGGTGACAGATTCGCCTTGCAGGGCAGGGCGCAATTGCAGGCGATTCTCAAAGCCGAAAAACTTGGTGTTGATATTACTCCCGTCTGGAACAAGTCCCACCGTGAGCACACAATCATCGGCACCGAACCAGCCGACGTTCGCGCCGAAGCCGACGAGGCTGTTAAATCACTTAATTTCAAAAATTCTTATTTCGTCGATGCCGACCACATCAATCTCAAAAACGTCGATTTATTTATTGATTCCAGTGATTTTTTTACTATCGACGTCGCCGATTACATAGGTCAATCCGCCTGCGATAAAGATATAGAAACTTTTGTCAAAAAATATAGTAAATACATTGGCCGATTGGATATCCCCAACATCGATGAGCCTGTCAGCGTGACGCAGGAAAAAATCGGTGCGATTGCCAAAAAATTCTTACTGGCCGTCAAAGAGGCCGGCAAAATCTACCGCAGGATTGAAAAATTAAAAGGCCGCGGCAATTTTATTGCCGAAATTTCAATGGACGAATCCGACCAGCCGCAAACACCAGTCGAATTGCTTTTTATCCTTGCCGCGATTGCCGATGAAAGAATTCCCGTTCAGACCATCGCGCCGAAATTCACAGGCCGGTTTAATAAAGGCGTCGATTACGCAGGCGACATTTCACAATTCGAAATGCAATTCAACGATGACCTTGCGATAATCGCGTTCGCCGTCAGGGAGTTTGATTTGCCTGCTAATCTGAAACTCAGTATTCATTCCGGCAGCGATAAATTTTCTATTTATAAGCCAATCAACAAGGCCCTTAAGAAATTCAACGCGGGTCTGCATCTCAAAACTGCGGGCACTACCTGGCTCGAAGAACTCATCGGCATGGCAGCCTCGAACAGTAAAGGCCTCGCTCTTGCAAAAGACATTTACGTCCGGGCCTTGATGCGAATCGATGAATTATGTGAACCGTACAGAACCGTAATAGATATCGATATAAAAAAATTGCCCTTGGTCAAAGTCGTGCAAAACTGGTCGTCGGATGATTATGTAAACGCGCTGCGGCACGACCTGTCATGCAGGGATTATAATCCGAACCTGCGGCAGCTTCTGCACGTCGGCTATAAAATCGCCGCGGAGACGGGAAATATATATCTGGACACAGTGCGGGAAAATGAGAAAATCATCGCCGAACACGTAACGAAGAACATTTTTGACAGGCACATAAAATCATTATTCATTAACTAAGTCGGGGCAGCACTATGAATGACCTTTTCAATATTAAAGATCACGTAATCGTGATAACGGGCGGCGGAGGCGTATTGTGCAGCGAAATGGCAAAATCGCTCGCCGCCGAAGGCGCAAAAATCGCGGTGCTCGATTTGTTTCACGAGAATGCTCAAAAAATTGCTGACCAAATAATTTCTGCCGGCGGACAGGCCGTCGCGCTTCGCTGCGACGTCCTCGATAAACCCTGTGTCATCGATACGGCCGAGCAGATAAAAGAAAAATTCGGTAGAATCGATATTCTTGTTAACGGAGCAGGCGGAAACAAAAGAGAAGCAACCACCTCGACCGATTTGTCGTTTTTCGATTTGTCACCAGAAGCAATTCGATTTGTTTTCGACCTGAATTTTCTCGGCACTTTGCTGCCTTGCCAGGTCTTCGGCAAAATTATGGCCGAGCAGGACAGGGGCATCATACTGAATATATCGAGTATGAATGCGCTGCGTCCTTTGACCCGCATTGCCGCGTACTCGGCTGCAAAGGCCGCGATAAGTAATTTCACGCAATGGCTGGCCGTGCACATCTGCCAGAATTATTCGAAGGATATTCGCGTCAACGCAATTGCACCGGGTTTCTTCCTGACGCAGCAAAACAAATTCCTGCTGACCGATGAAAAAACCGGCAGCCTGACACCTCGCGGCCAAACAATTATCGACCATACCCCGATGGGCCGGTTCGGCTCGCCCGAAGACCTCATCGGAGCGGTAAGATGGCTAATCAGTGACGCGGCAAAATTCGTAACCGGCACAGTAATACCAATCGACGGCGGCTTTTCCGCTTTTAGCGGTGTATAAAAAAAGTCCGACTTATGAGATATTTTTATGCTTTATTACAGCCGAGGAAATGAAAATGACAACTTGAGCGCAGAAGACCTGCAGCAGGGACTCTGTGCGGCGCTCGACAAGCTCGGCGCGCGAAAAAAAGTCATCGCGGTTCCGCCGGATATGACTCGTTATCATTCACGAGCGGGACAGCTTACCTGTTTCGCCTATGAATATTTCGGCGATGCCCTAACCGATATTTTGCCTGCTGTAGGAACCCATTTTCCAATGTCGCGAGCGGAGCTGGAAAAAATGTACCCCGGCGTGCCGCTCGAATTATTCCGCGTTCACAATTGGCGAACCGACGTGATTACACTCGGCGAAGTCCCTGCCGATTACGTAAAACAAGTCAGCGAAGGAGTGGTCGATTACACCTGGCCCGCGCAGGTCAATAAGCTGCTCGTCGAAGGACGGTACGATTTAATCCTCTCCATCGGACAGGTCGTTCCCCACGAAGTTATCGGAATGGCAAACTACAACAAAAATATCTTCGTCGGCACCGGCGGAGTCGAAGGCATAAACAAAAGCCATTTCCTCGGCGCCGCCTACGGAATGGAACGAATAATGGGCCGGGCAGATACGCCTGTCCGCCGTGTGGTCAATTACGGCGCAGACCATTTCGCCGTCGACCTTTCTGTTATATATGTCTTGACCGTCGTCGGTCCCGATTCAGCGGGACAATTAAGAACCAGAGGCCTGTTTATCGGTGACGATATCGAATGTTTCAATCTCGCAAGCGTGCTGTCGCTCAAGGTAAATTTCACCATGCTTGACAAACCGCTGCAAAAGGTCGTTGTTCGCCTTGACCCGCAGGAATACAAAAGCACCTGGCTCGGCAACAAAAGCATTTATCGAACGCGGATGGCAATGGCTGACGGCGGTGAGCTTGTCGTCCTCGCGCCGGGCCTGCACCAGTTCGGCGAAGATGCAAAAATCGATGAGTTGATAAGAAAATACGGTTACGTCGGCACCGAACGCGTTTTAAAACTCACAAAAGAAAATCGGGATTTGCAGCAAAATCTTAGCGCCGCTGCTCATCTGATACACGGCTCCAGCGAAGGCCGATTCAAAATTACGTATTGTCCCGGCCAAATCAGCCGTGACGAGATAGAAGCGGTCAATTTTAGATATTCCGACCTCGGTGAAATGATGAAAAAATACAACCCGCAGCATCTCAGGGATGGTTTTAATACAGTTGAAGGAGAAGAAATTTATTACATCTCTAATCCGGGCCTTGGACTTTGGTCATGGAAGCAGATATTCGAATCGCAATAATAATTGGGAGCAGAAAAATGACTCAAGACACATCGAAAAAATATTCTCTGCTCGTTGCAACCAGTATGGGGCTTCGATTAACACCTGTTAATTCGCAACCGTTTCATTGCAGCGACATTTTCAAAATGCAGGCAACCAGTGCCGAGAGCAACGTGGCAAGCGTTTCTTCGTACCTCGGCTTGCCGGTCAAGGTGCTGACGGCATTTGTCAAAGGCAGTCCCGTATCTCGTTTTATAAAGGATGACCTCAAGAGCCGGCGAATGGATTTCGAAGGCCGGGAGTTCGAGCAGGGCGGCCCGTGGGGCTATCGTCATCAGATTAATATGGCCGACTGCGGCTGGGGCGCTCGCGGGCCAAGGGTTCATAACGACAGGGCCGGCGAGGTTGGCAGAGAATTGTGCGCCGATGATTTCGACCTCGACAGAATTTTTGCAAAAGAGGGGGCAACAATCGTGCACCTTTCTGGGCTTGTCGCGGCGCTTTCGCCCAAGACCAGTAAATTCTGTCTCGACATCGCACGCATCGCCAAGGAGAACGGCTCATTAATATCATTCGACCTCAATTACAGGGCCAGTTTTTGGAAGGGCAGAGAAAAAGAACTTGCCGGGGCCTTTGCCGAGATTGCATCTCGCAGTGATATACTCATCGGCAATGAAGAAGACTTCCAGCTCAGTCTCGGTATAAAAGGGCCTGAAGCCGGCGGCAAGGGACTTGATGAGAAAATCGACAGCTTTAAGGAAATGATAGGAGTGGCTCAGGCCGCCTATCCCAACGCCGCTTGCTTCGGAACGACGCTTCGCCAGGTTGTATCGGCAAACTGCCATATGTGGGGAGCGGTTGTGACCGACGGCAAAGATTGGGAAATTATCAAGCCGCGTGAAATAGGCGTTCTCGACCGTATCGGCGGAGGCGACGGTTTTGTCGGCGGTTTGCTTTACGGCATACTCAAGGGCTGGGATGTGAAAAAATGTGCCAGATTCGGCTGGGCCAGCGGGGCGCTTGCTACTACAATTCCCACTGATTATGCACAGCCTGCCGACGAAGAACAGCTCTGGAGTATATGGGAGGGTAACGCGAGGGTTAAACGTTAATAAAATTGCAATATGAAAAATTTGTTTAAATCTATGAGGAATTAAAAAATGTCAAAAGCAGATATTGGATTAGTCGGTTTAGCGGTGATGGGCGAAAATCTAATTCTTAATATGGAAAGCAAAGGCTTTACCGTCGCCTGTTACAACAGGACGGTCGAGAAGGTCGATAATTTCGTCAACGGTCGTGCAAAAGGCAAAAAAATCATCGGTTGCCACAGTCCCGAAGAGCTTGTCAAAAATCTCAAAACCCCTCGCCGAGTAATGCTTATGGTTAAGGCGGGCAAACCCGTCGATGCATTCATCGATAAATTCCTGCTGCTGCTCGAAGACGGCGACATTATAATCGACGGCGGCAACTCGCATTTCCCCGACACCATTCGCCGAACCGAATACGTTGAAAGCAAAGGCAAACTTTACATCGGCACCGGCGTTTCAGGCGGCGAAGAAGGCGCGTTGAAAGGCCCGTCGATGATGCCCGGCGGTTCGCCCAAAGCATGGCCGCACGTCAAAGATATTTTCCAGAAGATAGCCGCGAAAACCGACAAGGGCGAACCCTGCTGCGAATGGGTCGGCGAAAACGGGGCGGGCCATTTCGTAAAAATGGTGCACAATGGAATCGAATACGGCGATATGCAGATGATTTGCGAGACGTACCAGATGATGAAAGAAGGCCTCGGCTTGACGAATCAGGAAATGCACGATGTGTTGGCCGAATGGAACAAAGGCGAACTGGATTCCTACCTGATTGAAATCACCCGTGACATCCTCGCGTATAAAGACGAAAACGGAAATTACGTAATAGATTTGATTCTCGACACCGCCGGCCAAAAGGGCACCGGCAAATGGACAGCGATATCCGCGCTCGACTTGGGCCAGCCGCTTACACTCATCGGCGAAGCGGTCTTCGCGCGGTGTCTCTCGGCACTAAAGGAAAAACGTGTCGCCGCATCGAAGATATTATCAGGTCCCAAACCTCAATTCAAAGGCGACAAAAAACAATTCATTAACGACCTTCGCAAGGCGCTTTACGCCTCGAAAATCATCAGCTACGCGCAGGGCTATCAGCTTATGCGCGAAGCCGCCAGGGAATACAAATGGAATCTCAACTACGGCGGCGTCGCGCTGATGTGGCGGGGCGGCTGCATTATCCGCTCGGCTTTCCTCGGCAAAATCAAAGAGGCGTTCGATAACAACCCGGCTCTCGACAACCTCCTGCTCGACGAGTTCTTCAAAAACGCCGTTGAAAGCGCACAGGATTCCTGGCGCCGCGTCGTAACAACCGCCGTGCATATGGGAATCCCAATGCCTGCTGTCAGCACCGCGCTTGCCTATTACGACGGCTATCGCCACGCACGACTGCCGGCAAACCTGCTGCAGGCCCAGCGCGATTACTTCGGCGCGCATACTTACGAACGCGTCGACAAGCCGCGAGGCCAATTCTTCCATACTAACTGGACGGGTCACGGTGGCTCTACTGCCGCTTCGACTTATATCGTGTAGCAATTTTAATTTGAATAATTTAAAAGCGGGAATAGAAAATGAAGCAGTTTATTAATGAGGACTTTGCTCTGCAAACCAAAGCCGCTCGAAAACTGTATCACGACTATGCAGAGCAGATGCCGATTTACGATTATCACTGCCACTTGCCTGCCGAACTGATTGCCGCCGACCATCGCTTCGAGAATATCACTCAGGCCTGGCTCTACGGCGACCATTATAAATGGCGGGCGATGCGTACCGACGGCGTCGATGAAAAATATTGCACCGGCAACGCCTCCGATTGGGAAAAGTTTGAAAAATGGGCACAAACCGTCCCCGCAACGCTTCGCAACCCGCTCTACCACTGGACACATCTGGAGCTGAATAATCCGTTCGGCATAAACGATAAATTGCTCAACGCCGATAC
>JBBABK010000030.1:8348-12876 GCA_041657685.1 Phycisphaerae bacterium
GCTTTTGCAAAAACCCGAATTCAGTGTCCGCGGCCTGCTGCGTAAATTTAATGTCAAACTCGTCTGCACAACCGACGACCCGCTCGACAATCTCGAACATCACAAGAAAATCGCAGCCGATGGTTTTGAAATCAAAGTCTATCCCGCGTTCAGACCCGATAAAGCACTCGGCGTTGAAAATCTCGTTAAGTTAAACGAATGGCTCGATAAACTTTCCGATGTCGCCGGTGCGAATATAAAATCTTTTTCCGATTTGCTTGAAGCAATAAAAAAACGTCACGATTATTTCCACGAAAACGGCTGCCGATTATCCGACTACGGCCTCGAATATGCTTATGCAGAAAACTACACGCTGGACGAAATCGAAAAAATCTTCGAAAAAATCAGAACAAAACAAAGTCTCAACTCCCACGAATCTATGAAATACAAATCCGCCGTGCTTCACGAATTTTGCCTTATGGACGCCGAGGCCGGCTGGGTAATGCAGCTTCATATCGGTGCTTTGCGCAACAACAATACACGCCTGTTCAAAACAATCGGCCCCGATACAGGATTCGATTCCATCGGCGATTGGCCGCAGGCCCAGGCCTTGTCGAGATTTCTCGATTCATTCGATAAAAAAAATAAGCTGCCCAAAACCATACTCTACAATCTCAATCCCGCAGACAACGAGCTGTTCGCGACGATGCTCGGCAATTTCCAGGACGGTTCTGTCCCCGGCAAAATCCAGTACGGCTCCGGCTGGTGGTTCCTCGACCAGAAAGACGGAATGCAAAAGCAAATCACCGCGCTTTCCAACCTCGGCCTGCTCAGCCGGTTTGTCGGTATGGTTACCGATTCGAGAAGTTTTTTGTCGTTCCCGCGACACGAGTATTTCCGACGGGTGTTATGTAATTTGCTGGGCAATGATATCGAGCAGGGCCTTTTGCCGAACGATTTGGAATTGGTTGGCTCGATGGTCCGTGACATCAGCTTCAACAACGCCGCGAATTATTTCCCGATGGCGATTGGCTGATTCGATGAGCCGTTTAGCATTGACATTACAGCGATTTGCCTGCTATATTTATTTCGAGTTTGATGTGCGCCCGTAGCTCAGTTGGATAGAGCAACGGATTTCTAATCCGTAGGTCACAGGTTCGAATCCTGTCGGGCGTAGTTTTATACACAAATTTCACAAAGAGTTAAATTTTCAGATTATTCTCATTTTTAAAAACCCAACCGTCATAATCTTTTTTGCTCTTAATGTATTGTATCATCACTTTTAAAAAGTAATATATTCTGCCTCCATCGACCGATAAGTGATTGAAAAGCTTAATTTTCACCTGAAATCGAAAGGGAATGTATGCGCAGTGCAGCATTAATTTTAATAATCGTATTGTCCGTATTTGTTTTAGCGGGCTGTGCGGTGAACCAAATCGTTCCTGAGCCGGCAGGGGTAACGTTCGAGGACGCGATGAAGCAGGTGGCCGACGGAATTAATGAGATGTATGACAGCGGGCAGGGACGTCCCAAAACAGGGCTGGTTCCGACGGAAGTAACGATTGATTTCAACATTTCGGTCAGCGGGTCGGATTCGGGGCATTTGCTTGTAAAACCTGTGGATAATTTACAGGTCGTTTCGGGCGAGGCGGGCGTCGAATCGCAAATCGCCGCTGCGCGCGGCAACAAAATCACGATTAAATTTACCAACCTGTTTTTGAACGAATCCAAAGACTCAATGATTATGACCAAGAGTCCCGAAGAGATAGTGAAATTATTAACGATACTCGAAAAGGCAGGATATACGCCTGTTATCAGGATTTTGCCTGAAGAAGAATAAAACACTGTCGAAATCGAGGGGATGAGTAAAGGAGAAAGTCAATGAGGTTATGGCTTGGATATTCGCTGCTGGCGATGTTCGCGTGGGGCAGTTATGTAATCGCGGCGAAGGTAACGACCTCGCCGAAGTTTTTCGGATTATCACCGAAAATCAGTTCGATGCTGATGTTCGCGGGAATTGGTCTGACATTTATATTCTATTGGCTGATGTCGGGCAAACAGGGCAAAGGCCTGACAGCCGGCGGGACCGTTGCGGGAATTATAACGGGTGTTTTGTGGTCGCTTGGAATGCTGTTTTCGTTTTTGTCGATAGAGACCGGTGCGGACGTTTCGAGACTTGTGCCTATTTATAACTGCAATACCCTTGTCGCGGTGCTGCTCGGTATTTTTGTGTTACGCGAGGTGGTCGAAGCTCCGCAGATGTTTCGAATTCTTCTCGGCAGCGTTCTGATAGTAGCCGGCGGGATACTTGTATCAAGATAATCGATTTCGAATTCAGAATTTCGAATTGTATGCCACAAGGCCACAGAGAACGCAGGGGACGCAGAGTCCCGATTTATCGGGATTGCCGCGAAGACCCAAAGACGCAAAGAATCTATTAACCGCAGATCCATCTTCGTCCCGATAAATCAGGGCTACGCCGCGGCGGATTTACACTGATTTTTGCTTTAAATAATCACTAATCAATCATCAATTATCAATTTTCTGTCCCCTGAACCCTATATGCTGTACGCTCTTTTTTATTCCCTGTCCGCTGTACGCTGTACGCTATTTTTGCCTTGTCTTTGACCAAAATTGGATGGATAATATGGTTACAAGCAGGCGGGAAAATATTTTAAGGGTAGATAACAATGGCAAAGCACCCTCAGCGTGGGGAAAACGTTACTATCGCGCCAGGTATATCTTGTAGAAGGACAAATGATGGCCAATTTATATTCATGGCTACGAAGACGGGGAATGAACTGTATCCTATAAATTGCCTTGAAGATAAAATAATGATATTTGAAAAGCAAGTGAATGGTTGGTTTTTAGAACAAGCGCAATCTCTGATTAACAAAAGAGAATGCGGTTTTGTGGTCCTCCTTGTTGCAACAGCATACATAGAAGGTATTGAGCAATTTCGTAAGGGCACAACAAGTAACGGTCAAAATAGGGATTTTTTTATACAGGGAATAAGGAGAATATTTGAAATAGAAGATGAAAACGCCCTAAAACTGCAAGACCTTTATTCCCAACTTAGATGTGAGTTGTTTCATAACGGGATGACAGGGCCTTATATTAGGATATCGTCAGAATATGAAGAACCTATAGAATTATCAGAAAGCAGAATAATCAAAATTAACCAGAACAAGTTTTTGGAGAAAGTGAAAAATGACTTTGAGCAATACCTTATAAATTTACGAGATAAAAATAACCAAGAACTTAGAGATAATTTTAATCGGATTTATACGTTTGAGTAACAAGTTCGTATGGCAATGTTTTCCAAAATTGGGGTATTATTAGCCACAGATTTTGCGGATTTAACATCTTGATTATGGATGATAGTAAGTTGCACGGATAAGTGCAGTATGTCTAAGATATTAAAAAAATATAAAGTGTTTGGAATAGATCGAGAGTCGGGCAAAGAAAGATATCGAACGGTTAAAGGGAAAACCCCAGATGAAGCAATAGTGAAAGCCAACAACCAAGGGATAGTTGCCGAAGTATCTCGTGTAGAAGAAGTTTTTGAACCTGCGACAGAAAGACAGATTAATCTCGCAAATGATTTGGGGCTCAATTTCCCAGAGAATATCTCAAAGTATGATATTAGTAGCCTACTTGATGAAGCCCTAAGTCAGAAAAAGTACCAGAAAATCATGAAAAGATTACCGCCAACCGAAGCGCAGATAGAAACAGCACAGAATGTTGCTGATGAGCTTGGAATTAAAGTCCCTAAGGGCCTAACGCGTATCAAGATGTCCAAGTTTCTAGATCGAATAATGGATATCTATTATGAAGAAAAAAGTTTAGATAGTTGATAATAGCGGTTCTTTCTCATAAGATTGGAAAACAGATATGGCAATTGAGAAAAATAAGTCAGAAAAAATGGCAGATATTGTTTTAACTAATGGTGCCACTGTTGCTAAGCTTTTTGGAGTGCAATGTCCAGCTTCCGCGGTCTTGGGAGTTATTGTAGATTCTATTAAGGAACGGAGGTCGAGAAAACACATCGATAGGCTAGAAAACCTCATTCTTTCTGTCGAAGAAAGAGTAAAACGGCTTGAAATTTCTGAAAGTTATACACCTGATGTCGATTTATTTGATGAAATAGTTGCTAAAGCAATTAGTGATGAGGATGAGGGTAAAATAGAATTCTATGCTGCGTTAATTGAATATTGTATATCTCAAAAAACAGATCCATATGAAATTCGCTTACTTAGTAATAGCCTGCAACAATTAACAGTTTATGAAATTAATGCTTTTTATGATTTCGCAGTGAATGAAAATGTAAAATGGGGTATACCAAAACAATTAGAAGAAATACTATGGAACAGAGTAGAAGGTCTTGGGTTGTATAGTGGCAGTATAAAATATTCTAGAAATACCACAATTATCGGGAAAAAGTTTCTTAAAATTATCGCGCTTGCAAAAACCACCCAATAATAGAAAATTGAATTGGCTTGTCCGTTAATTTAACTCCTTAGGAATTCCTTTAATCCATAGGTGCTTT
>JBBABK010000031.1:0-1056 GCA_041657685.1 Phycisphaerae bacterium
ATTCCGCCGGTGCCTGAATCGATGGTCATACCAGCAGGCGATACGCTCAGTGAGAACGTCGCAGCCGGTATGCCGTCGGCTGTTACTGTATAGGAATAAGCTTCATTGACGTTGGCAGTTGTAATCGCCGTCGATGTAATCGTCGGCGCTACACCCGCTACATCTATATCGAAGCTCTGAGTGTCATCAGGACTCTGGCCGTTGGATGCAACTACCGTCACCGCGTTAAGACCGAGCTGCGAGCTATCAGGCGTCCAGGATATCACACCCGTCTCGGAATCAATCGTCATACCAGAAGGCGATACGCTCAGTGAGAACGTGGGAGCGGGTGTACCGGTTGCATCTACATCGTAGGAATATGCCTGATTGACTGCAGCTGTAGTGATTGCAGTTGAAGTTATTATCGGTGCAATACCTTCTGTTGTGAAGCTCCAAACAGTGCCGGTCGTTGTGCCACCGGCGTTTATTTCATCAATGCGCCAATAATATGTTGTGTAATTAGTTAATGTACCCGGGTCAAAAGACGTGCCGGTTTGATTGATTTGGAATTCACCTGCATCAGGCGTTGAATCGGTTCCGAAGTAAACATCGTGTGAAGTTGCACCTGTGCCGGCTGACCAGCTAAGATTTATGTCAATATCAATACCAGAAGCTGAATCGGCTGGAGACGGATTGGTTGCCGGTGAAGGAGGAGCAGGAATAGTAGTGAAGCTCCATACCGCACCTTCAGTAGTGCCGCCGGCGTTCTTTTCGTCGATTCGCCAGTAATAAGTTGTGCCGGCGGTCAAGAGGCCAGGCTCAAAAGTTGTGCCTGTTTGATTGATTTGGAATTCACCCGCATCAGGTGTTGAATCGGTACCGAAGTAAACGTCGTGCGAGGTTGCTCCCGAGCCAGCCGTCCAGCTAAGGCTCGTGGTTAAGCTAACATCCGTTGCGCTATCCGCCGGATTCGGTGAAGTCGCCTGGCCCGGCGGCGGTAAAATTACCGCTGCTGCATTAAGTTCGACAGCAGCTATAGCCCAGTCGTCGCTGGTGTTGGCGGTAGCATTGAAGGTG
>JBBABK010000031.1:1066-12792 GCA_041657685.1 Phycisphaerae bacterium
ACCCCGCCGTAGCCGCTTCGCGTTCGCCGCCCCACAGTCCAGCATCTGCGTAAGAACTCGTGCCGGTCCTGCTATCCCAAAGTTCTGTTATTCCTGAACCGGGGGAGTATGGGTAGGTATCTCCTCCGTGACCGGTCGCCGCACCAAAGATGAGCGAGTTGGTATTCTCTGTAGTGATACTTGTTGTTACACTCGTACCGCTACTCGCATACGCGCCTGCAGTTGCACCAATGGGGTCGCTCTGGTCGACACCGGTGAAGTTGACGGCTGTTATGCCTGATGGGACCACAGAAGTCCCGAAATTCACAACGACACTGGCTGTACCAACCGGGGGATCGACCAGATACCAGATTTCGACTCCACAGCCGCTGCTTGAACCAGATTTTCTGGTGGTAGCTTGCGTCAGACTGTACCCTGCGTAAGTTATGGAGCTGACTGAATCGTCACCCTCAAACATTACGCTGACGACCAATAAACGGTCGTCGCCAGCTGCGACCGTATGAGAGAACGTTGCGCTTGTTCTGGAAGCATTAGAAGTATTTGTCGTGACGGTACCCGAAGCCGGGGGTTCTGCCGGCGTCGGGGGGTCGTTTACGGAAATAGTGAAAAAGTTGTCGGATACATCCTGCATGGAATTCGAGGCACCATCATATACGGTGGCCCTGATAAGACATTCGTTTGATTCCGCTGTAGGGACTGTCCAGTTGTAAGTGCCTGTATTTGCAAGGCCCGTGGTAATTGTGTTCCAGTTGTCACCGTTGTCTGTAGAATAATCAAGGCTTATAGAGGATACACTGACATCGTCGCTGGCAACCCACTCGATTTGCTGCGTGGTGCCTACTTTCCACCACTCATCTCCATTTGCTGCGGTTACTTCAATAGTTGGTATCGGAAAAGTAGGGGCATAAACGTGTTTCATTATACAGTGAACAGCGCCTGCCAGAGGAATGATAGCGGAGCAATCAACCTGAACTACTGTGTAGTCCGGCATAGCCGACTCGAACACTGCTTTTGCAGTATTGTTATTTGTTGTATAGCCGCTGTATGACGGGATAATTACTCTTTTGCTTGTGCCATTTACAATTACTGAATTGGTGTAAGTGTAATTAGTCACATAGCCGTCGACTGTGGCAATCCAGGCGGGAACGCGATAAACAGTATAACCCCTTGCGGCCATTTCTGCTGCGGCATTATTTGTAATGGTTTGTTCACCGTTGTTGTTAGTTGAAAATTGTGAAATAATAACCTTATCAGGACCGACCGGCAAAAACCACATATCAATGTGACCTGTGCCGTCAACCGTAAGAGGCAGTCTCGGGAAGATTGTCAAATCGACATTGAAATAATCCCTCATAATGTCTTTAATATCTTGTTCAGAGTAGCCGGGATTTTCATCGAGAATCAGAGTGCTCATAAAGGCTTCGCCGTTGGAAAAGGCGTGGAAATTTCCACCGCCGTGCGTCAGGGCGAAATCATAGTAAGGGTCGGACCAATAATTGGCAAGCCACTCCGGCAGTCCATTATCATTTGCATATGGGCGATTATAAGTATGGTCCATAACGGCGTGACCGTTATTTTCATAAAAGTATCGCGGACCGTAGTCACGAATCCAAATGCGGTCCAGATCTTTGGTTATGAATTGAACGTTGCTCATATTTGCGCCGGCATTGTTGAAAGCAGTTGTCGCGGTGGACTGCTCGTAAGAGCTTTCCACAAAGCACCAGACAGTTGTTGCCTGACTTGCCTGTGCAACTAATCCGCGAAGGGCGGTGTCATATCGAGTACCAGTTGTCCAGCGCACTAAAATACCTGCCAATGGGTCGAATTCACCGGGAGTCCATGTTGCTCCTGAAGGCGGGTCGGTAGCGCCGGGAGGAGGAGTGTAAAGTAAACCTTCTTCACTAAGAGCCTCTGTAGTCAAAGGCTGGACAGGCTCCTGCTGTTCAAGCCATTCCTTTTCTTCCGGTGTAATGAAGTGCGGAATTCCGTCTGGATACTTCTGCTCAAGCAACTCGAGTAATTCTGAATTCGATGTTGCCGCTTGTGCGCTGATAAACTGCGAAAAAATTACCATCAGGCACAGTGTGAACATTAGGATTGTTGATTTTGTGGATTTGGACGATAGTTTCATGACCCGGACCTCCGAAAATTACTATAGATTTTCGAAACAATTTCTTCCCGAATGTGTTGACATACAGCAGGTCAAACATCCCTGTTTGAGATGAAAACAAGAGTGGACAGAAAAAACCCTCTTCCCTGTCGTTTCATTTAAAGATGAAAAAACACCAGCAGACCGAGTTTTTCATCACCACTCCGCCGCTCATTCGCCATATGTTGTGCCGACCAGGCACAAAAAAACGCTTTTTTCCTGTTTTGGGTGATGCGAACCTCCTCCTGAAAGGACACAATAACCCAATTTTCCGATTATCAGGATTATACAGAGCGTGCCTTGAAAAGTCAATACAGAAGATTAAAATTTGCGGTTATTTTAGGCAGTTAATTTACATTCGTATGCGGGGACAATTCATAAGCTTCTTTTGTCACTGTGTAGTCTTTGGTGTTGCAAGTATTTATCTGACAAAAACTTAAAAGAAGGCAAGTTCCTGAAAAACAGGCAGGGTGGATTATTATGTTGCGGATTGCTAAAAATGGGCAGGGGCGGATTTGAACCGCCGACACACGGATTTTCAGTCCGTTGCTCTACCAACTGAGCTACCTACCCGCTGGTTTTATAAACCTTTAATGATAACTGGTTTCCATAAAAACTGTCAAGCTTTTTGATAGGTATAATACTCAGGATTTTCACAAGCACAAGTATTTTACGAATTCGGCTGTTCGACTGTGCAGGTTCTGATACCCTGCAGCAGGCCTCGCCGAATATAGCTGAGTGGTTTGATTTGATGCCGGTCTAAATGTTGCCCATCGTTTACGTAAAGAAGTATGAAACCGACAATCGGTCCGTTAGCTGCAATGGGCACAGTGATTACCGAGAGGTTTTTTAGAATGGCAGGGCTGACTTGCAAACCCATCCCAAGCAGTTCATCGGGGCTGCAGGGGTGATTTGTTTTTGTTACAGACTCAATCAGCTCGCGGGTGAAGTATTGTTCCAGTCTGTTGATTTCTTCTGTTCCGTTGGTGCTGCAGTCGAAAGCATACGATTGGAAATCGGCCTGCCTGCTTATGAAAAATACGAGATTAACATCTCCAATCTGCTTTCTTATTACAGATGCACAGGTACAGAACATCTCTTCCAGGTTACGCACGCCGATGATTGATTCATAAAACTCGGCCGCGAATGACAATGTCCTGACAGTATCAAGAAAATTACTATGCGATGCGATTATATCCTTGCACAGCATATCAATCTGGGCCGCCTGCTTTTTACGGTGGCTGTTTACGCACTTAACAAGTGCTCTTATTCTGCTGTTGCGTTTTGATTCCTTCATTAAGCCCTTCTCCACAATAATCAGCGGCGGGTAAGATTACATATGCAGATTCGACATTAATGCGTAAGTCCTTTACAAACAGGACAATAAAAAAAAGGCCGCCTTGCAGCGGCCCTATAAACAACACTATATCAGTTTTATACGTTCGTCTTTTTCTCGCTTTTCCGATTAAAGCGTTTGTGCCGAACGGTTTTTCTCGGACCTATGAGTGACTCTATTCTTTCATATCGTTTATGAACGCGTCGGCTTCGGCTATCGAGGCCTCCATTTCAGCGACAAGTGAAGCCACATCCGATTCGATAACAACAAGCTCATCCTGTAAAGATGCAACCGCCCGTGCGTTTAAATGATGTTTAAGAAACAGCACCTGGTCGCGAAAAGCCGTCAGCACCGGCTCCATCCTTGCTTCTGCCTTTTTCATCGCACCCATCAGTTTGGCGTAGCTCTGTTTCGTCTGCGTCAAGAGCTGTTCGTCCGTTTCGCGATACCGTTCATTGGTATATTGGTCAAGCTCTTTTTCCCACTCGCTGAATAACGCCTCGGCCACATCCTGTACAGCATCGATACGGTCGCGCACTTTCCCGGCTTTGGCTTCGCTTTTATCAAGCTCGGATTTTAACTGGTTATATTTTTTCTCCAGCTCGCCGCCGTCGTATGTTACCACCTCGCTGAATTTTTCCAGTGCGGATTTGAACTGCTCCTTGGCCTGTTCCTGTGCGTCCCGGCTTTCTTCGACCCGCTCGACAAGGATATCACGCTTATGATATCCGAACGTCTCCATTGTTTTGTAATAAGTTTTCTGACAGCCTCCGCTCAAAAATAAAGAAAGAAGCAGGGGGGCAGTAAGAATTATCCGTTTCATATTATTTCCTTTTAGATTTTTACCGGCTTACACAAATTCCGCGGCTTGGAAGATACTCTGCCGCACTTTTTGCACATAAATTTAGGCTCGCGAATCAATTTCTGATATTCATCGGGGTCGCGGTCCTGTATGCCCAGGTTAACGAGGTAGCACAAATGCATATTGTGCGACGAATGAGGAAGTCTGAATTTTCCCATTATTATCCTTTCTATTTTTATCTGCTCGGATATTCGAGGTTTTTCTTTTCGTAAATAGATTCTTTTTGCCGGGTAAACTGCACTCCCCGGCCGGTGACAGTATCGTGCTCTTCCTGAACGAATTCCAGGTACTGCAGGATGGCCCAGGCGGTATTGTCCCATTTCATCTGATACCCCCGCCTTTGCGCGCGTTTCTCCATAGCAAGTCTTCTTGACCGGTTGAATATAAGATAGTCCAGGGCTTGTGCAATCTGCTCGATGCTGTCCGGCCCCGGGTCGACAAGAATCCCTCTTGCGTGAGAGCCGATTACCAACCCTTTTTTGACAATATTATCAACGTCAAGAAGCTCTACGGCGTATCTGAATTTTGTCGCAATGGCAACTCGTCCCGACCCTACAGTGTCGGCAAGAACGCCGCTGGATATCTGCTGCATATTAAGATACGGCAGCACCATTACATTGGTTGCGCCATATAGTTTCATCAGCGTGTTTTCATCGAGGAACTTATCCCAAAGCACAATATCATAATCGCCCAAATCCTCACCCGGCAGGTCTTTCACCCTGCACCAGCGAACGTTCGCTTCGGCAAGAGCCTTATCCATATCCGCCTGGAATTGTTGATAGGGTTTACCATCCTCGGCCTTCATAAATTCAGGGTGACATTCCCCGCCGATAACATACACAATTTGTTTCCTCTGTTCATCGGTCAGAGATTCGTTGACGAATTTGCCGTAAGCACGAATGCCGTACGGCAGCCCCTTGTCCGGCGATTGCAGTCCGAGCGTGGTAACGAGCAGCTTGTTTTCGAGATGCAATTGCTTCTTTATCGTGTACCGGTCATATTGCGAAGGACTCTGCATCCTTATGCCGTGGTCGATGTGTTTTATTTTCGTTCGGCTGATTTTATACGTGTCCGATTCGAGGATATCCACGGCGCTTCGCGTCGGCACGAGGACGCCGTCGGTATTTTGCGCGAGTTCCTGCAGCACGGCCCTTTGATGTTCGTCGGGACTGTCCAGAACGGTATGCAGATAAGCCATAGTCACCAGCCCCGCGGCTCGCAGCATCTTTGCTATTTCGATAAAGTTTTTGCCTTCGCAGTCCCGCCCCGGCCCGGCCGGGTCAAGCCCGTATTCATGCTGCAATAATACCAGCGTCGGATTGGCGCTTTCTCTGGCTCGCGATGCGATGGTACTTGCCACGTCCTGCCACGACCTCGTATTATACTGGTCGATGATGAGGTCCACGGGGATATTGTAAACCAGGTTTTCCTTATCAATCGCTGCTATTCGCACGTAGCCGACTTCACCGGTAAAATTCGCAAGTGCATTGGCCAGATGCCGCGAGAACGTACCGATTCCGCAAGCTCTCGGCGGATATGTGCTTACTATTCTTATATTATAAGGCATAAACGACCTCTTTCAGTTTGGCAGCTTTCGCATGAATATAACTGAAAAGGTCGTAAAAAACAATTATTTAGCTAGCCGCCGAATCTCAAAAGTAAAAGGGTTTTCGCTTCCGCACGAAAACCCTTTCGGCATGTCGTATAACGATTATATCATCCGCCAGCGATGCTTATATGTTTATCATCAGCATATCTTAATACACAGGTCCGTCGGTATAGACAATATCCTTCTTGCCGGCCTGACTTTTGATGCACTCGTAGAGCTGGTGGTCCAGCGAATCCTTATCATTGAGGTTGTCTTTTTCGATTTGCTGTTTGATATATTCTTGTCTTTTTTGGCTGAGTTCTTCGATTTGTTTCTGAATTACGCTTCTCTGGGCAACCATTTTAGCCACATATTCTTTGCGCTCCTGAGAAGTCATTTTTTGCAAACGTTCATCGAGCTGTTCCGTTTCGATTTTATCCAAATCGACCTCGCCGGAGGAAACGTCAGTTACCAATTCCTGCCTGCCCAGGAAATTATCGGCACCGGCTTTGCTTGCGTTGAACTTGGCACGGGCGGCACTGGCTCCGACAGGAGCCATTTCATAAAGCTTATCACTCCGCTCGATTCGGCGGATTTGTTCCGCCATATCTTCTTCGCTGCCGTAGAATAGGCGTGTGTTGTCTAACTTGACCGACAGCTCGACAAGATTTGCATCAAACGGTGTGGATTGCACAATCGCACTGCCGGACTGTTCGACGCAAAAAAACTGGCCCTCTGCTCGTTTTGAAATATCCTGCCAGATTGGGGTGGTTTCCAAATGCCTGCCGCACTGAATCGTGTTGACGACAATTCCCTTTTCTGCTGCAAGTTTGCAGCTTTCGGCATATTTGACATCATCGCCATAATCCATATGTGGCGGACAGTCACCAACCAGGAAAATCACCCTGTAAGTCTTGCCATCCGTACTCCATTTCATATCTGTCACAGCTTCATTAATTGCCTGGTTCACGCTCTCCGGTGTGTCACCTCCGCCGTTTGCCTTGAAAGCGGCAAGAAATTCATACACCGCATCTAAATCTTCCGTCAGCGCAAAATGTTTGGTTACATATTCATCACCGCGGTCCCTATAGCCAACCAATCCCATTTTAATTTGCGGTACAGGCTCGGTCATTGCCAGTGTATTTGCTATTGACCATATCTTCTGCTTGGCGGCGTCTATCAGGCCGCCCATACTGCCTGTCGTATCGAGAACAAATACCACTTCGATTCTGGGCTGCTGCGTTACTGTTTTTGTTGTTTCCGCCGTTTCTTCAGTTGCAGCGTACGCAGTTGAAATAATCAAAACAGTTGCCGTAATCATTATCATGCTTTTCATAATGCCACCTGCCTTTCTCATTTGATATGCCCGTTATCATTTACTCAATTTATATCTGTTACTTTGACCAGCACCGGTTCGCCGTCAACTACGAGCAGCACGTTGCCGCCCAATGCTATACTGCCTTGACGGTTGCTTGCAGCGAGTTTTGAAACAAGCTCGATGAATTCAGGAGTCCCAATTTTGATTATGCGGTTCGGCTTGATTGTTGCTTCGTCTTTGAGCAGCCTGCTGTCAACCCAGCGATTGCCCCTGTAATAATAAGCCCGGTCGTTTATCTGCTGAACATTTGTTACTGCAACCTGCTCCATTTTCGCGTCGAAATAATAATTTCTTGCGTTAAGCTGTGATTGCGATTTTTGCATTCCGAGATTGATGCTTTGGCTTACCGCGCCTTTGCCTTCACGGACACTAACTGCTCTGTCCTCGAGCATTCGCCCGGTATATCTGGAAACTTCTGCCGGGTTTTCGAAGTCCGTTCCCTCTCTCGCCAGAAAAGCAGTGTACTCGGTAAGTATTCCGAATTCCGTTGATAATTTTACAATCTCATCGATCAGCTCTTTGGTCTTCGGGTCGTTAGCGGATGAACCGGGTTCGGCTCCGAGCTGCCTGACGTTATCAATCAGTTCCGCGATTTTTCTGCTCGCCCACAGCCTCGGCACAAATCCATTCTTTTCACTCGCATCGTCAAAGTTAAATTCAAAGCGGAACGTTCGCTGTTCGCCTTTGTAATTACCTGTTAATTGGAAAACAATCGGCTTGGTCCCGATGTACTGTCCGAGCAATACGAGCTGGTCGCCTTCGAAGAAATCAGAAATTTCTCTCGGCAGGATATCACGGCACCTGCCCACGGCGGGTTTACCGTCTTTATCGAGCACTTCGAGCTTGACATCGGTGAGTATCGGGCCGGTCAGCCTGTCAAATACCTTGCCAATTTTTGCTTCGACATCTTCGCCGGGCAAAATATATTCCGCTTTTGCCCGTGAAGCCTCGGCGATTTTATCCAGCAGCGGTGCGTTAAGGTCCACCCCCACACCTACTGTGAAAACCCTTCGCTTATATGGATTCGATTTTTCCGCCAGTTCGCGAATTACGATTTCGGATGTTTGTCCCACCGTCGGCAGCCCGTCCGTCATAAACAAAACTATCGGAAGCATATCACTGTTGGCCGGCTTTTGTGCGAGAGCCGCCTGTAAAGCCTCGTGCAGATTTGTCCCACCGTTTGCGGTTATGCTTTCAATGTATTTTTTCGCCGCTTCTTCGGTTTGTGAATTTTTCAAAACAGGCCCGGCCGAAAACCAGTCAACAGAATTGCTGTATGTAAGGACATTAAACGCTTCACCTTCGTTGAGTCCCGCGATTATCTGCAGGGCCGCTTCTTTGACCTGCTCGATTTTTTCATTACGCATACTGCCCGAACGGTCAATAACTATAGTAAGCTCGCGCTGTATCGTTGGTTTCTCGGAATTTAAATCTCCAGGATTCAATCCCGCCAGTAGGAGAAAATAACCGCCGCCAACTTTTTCCTGCGGATACGCGAACATCGAAGCTGTCACGTCGTTTTCTTTCAAGAGATAGCTTAACCTGAAAGGCCCCGGTTCTTTTTGCGACTGCTCTTCTATTTTTACACTTACTTCTTTTTCATTTTTGCGGTCCATCGTGAGTTTATGGCTTGAAGAATAAACGGTTGATATGGGTGCATTCGCTTTTATGTTAATTTTGATGTCCCACGGAACTTCGTACGACAATGATTCTGTGCGGACGAGCGAATAATCAATCCTGTTACCGTTCACTTCAAGGAGATTTTCGTATGTCAAACGTACTTTCTGTGTGCTGTGTGCCTCGATGGGGAAAACACTCGAACGAATCAGGTTGTACCCGATAAATTCCACCAGTGCCGGGTCCCGGATTTTTGCGACAAGCTGCTCATAAATCCGCCTTGCCTCTTCTTTGGCCAGCACCTCGGCAGTTATTTCCCCGCCCGGTCCGTCGTACGCGAAACCTTTCGCAACCGCGCCATCCGGCACAGGGAAAATAAGTTCCGCTTCCTGCCTTTGATTTGTGTTGTTGCGCAGCTCTATCTCAACCGTTGTAGTCGCTGCGCTGTGCAGAATGTCGGCAAGGACATTGACTTTCATAATTTCGATTGCGTTTTGACGCTCCGGCGCGAATGATATCCGTCGGCTTTGCGGAATAATAACATTACTGCTCGCTTCTCTTGTTCCGGTGTGCCGAAGCTGGCCGGATGTTGTTGCTGCGAGCATTATCAGGGCGAGAACAACAAAACCGATTTTTTCATTTAGCTTCATTTTGCTCTCCTTAATTAAAAGATTTTTAATCATTAACTTACTTATAGTATAAGTCATAGCAGGGCGATTGTTTTGTAAATAGCATGTAAAAACTCCACAATATGGTGACTCGATTTGTGCGCAGAATTGCAGCCTTGTGAATTTTTCAGGATAGAGTGAATCGGAGGCTGTCAGGCCTGGACAGCCAGACCTATGCGGAATATCGCGCCGTGCGGTTTTGCTTCGAGGATTTGCACGAATCCGTTATGCGCCTGTGCGAATTTATTGACCAGCGAAAGTCCAAGCCCTGCTCCCTTGGTTTGCCTCGTTGTCTCAGCCTCGCAGCGATAAAACACGTCGAATACCTTGTCCCGCTGCTTGTGCGGCACACCCGGGCCGTGGTCCTCCACCTCTATAACCGCAAGACGCCCCTGTCTTTGCGTGCGAATTGTAATTGTCTTGTCCTCGGCATTGCGGGCGTACTTGACCGCGTTATCCAGCAGGTTGACGATTATTTGTGTCACCGCGTCAGCATCGAACGCAAATGAATCCAATTCACCCGGCTCGAAATTAACAGTAAATCCCGCCTGCGCCGCGTATGAACGCATCACCTCGATTACATTCGAAATAACGGCATTAAGGTCGCCGAGAACAAAGTTGTATTTTTTTCGTTTTTTCTGAATGCGGGAAAAATCCAGCACGTTTTCAATAAGCCTGCTTAGACGTTCGCTCTCCTGCCTCATCCCCCTGTAATATTCCTGTGCCTTGTCCTTCGATTTGACCCAGTCCTTTTCCAGCATCTCCGCGTACATTCTGATTGAAGTCAACGGAGTACGAAGCTCGTGAGATACTGCCGATATGAAATCATCTTTCTGCTCGGCAAGTTTGACCTGCGCCCGCACGGAACGCCAAAGACTCAAAATGACAAATACCATAGTGATAAAAACAATCGCTACGATACTGAAGTACCACGCCTTGAGTTCCGATATTTGCGATGTTATCCACCCCGGATTTTTTTCCGTTAGGTTTAATGTCACTTCGCCGAACCCGAAGTCAAGAATCGCGGAATAAACAGCATCAGCCGTTTCATTTTTATCAAGGCGATAATCCATCCCCTCACGGATGAATTTGCCTGCGGAATCGCGAATTTCCTCGACCAGCCGGTCTTCATTTAGCTTAAAACCCTGGAGCAAATGTTCGTTACCAATCTGCACGTGCCGGAGCATAAAAATCTGACCTGCGAATATCGAATTTTTACTGTCGCCGGGCACAACTATCGGCGTGAATGGTTCGATGCGAATCTGGACTTTATCATTCTGCGGCAGTTCACCCGTGACACCATATTGGTGTTCAATGCCTAAACTCGACTCTGCCGCGTCATAGTAAAATTTTTGCAATTGTTCCTGCTCCTGAACTTGCGGCATCGGCTCCTGGATAGGCTCGGTTTGGTCTGACAGTTTTTGTTTTAGTTCATCGGCTTTTTGCCTGACCGCTTCTCTGTATGCGATATTCGATGCGGCTACTTGTCTCGGCTGTTCGATTACCTGGGGTTTTTGCTCACTTTGTTCTAAACTTTCGATTTGATATTCACCTTTTGATTTTGACATTCTTACAGTTGGTAACTTGTCAGGCGGTTCGTAAGCTGTTTTTTTGTCGCCCGATTCCCTGGATGATAGCTCTCGCGAAGTTTTTGCCGTTCGGGTTGTCGCAGAATCGAGTTCGGGCAGCAAATTACTCTTAATATTTATAATGTATTCCTGTGATTTTCGAGACAGCTCACTACCTCCGCCTGTTTGTAAATCCGAATAAAAAGGTGTAATTATCGCCCCGTCAGGCTCTATTTCGAAATTGCCGTACGCCAGACCGTTTTCAATCCTGCCCGCAAGCGGAGATACTACAAGGGACAATTGTTGCTGTGTGCCTGCCCCCACATCCGGAACGGAATAATATTGATAGTCCGTGTAAGGCCGATTTTGCTCCTGTTGTATAAAGTTATCGAGCTTGGTCTTTACGTCTTTGCGAACCTGTTCAGCCACTTCAGTAAATTCACCCAGCCTTGCACCCTGCATTCCCACAACGCGAATATTTATGGAGTGATACCCCAGCAAGGCAAGCCCGCATATAGCCAATACGATAATAGATGCAAGAATAATTAGTCGTTTATACA
>JBBABK010000032.1:0-10958 GCA_041657685.1 Phycisphaerae bacterium
ATTCGAAAGTTTACGACGCCGCTTATACGTGGGTCGAACACGCGGATTATATGACCTCGCTTTTGACCGGCACGGGCAGGCCCGATGTAATGAAGCGATGCCGATGTGCGGCAGGCCATAAGGCGATGTTCAGCGATGGCTGGGGCGGGTATCCGGCAAGGAATTTTCTTTGTAAGCTGGATGAAAAACTCGGCAGACTGAGGGACACGCTCGGTGATAAGACTTATGCAATTGATGCAGCCGCGGGCAGGCTGACAAAAGAATGGGCGGATAAGTTAGGAATACCGGCGGGAATAGCTGTCGCGATGGGCGCGTTCGATGCTCATTTAGGCGCGGTCGGTTCGGGAATCAGTGAAGGGACATTAGTAAAAATAATCGGCACCAGCACGTGCGATATGGTGGTGGCGAATAAAAATTCGAAGCTGGCGGATGTGCCGGGGATATGCGGAATCGTTGACGGCTCGATATTGCCGGGGTGCTGGGGACTCGAAGCGGGACAATCGGCGGTTGGTGACATATTCAACTGGTTTGTGAATTATATCCAGCCTGGCGGAAAAGAGGCAGGCACGCATAACGCACTGACGGAAAAAGCCGTGAAATTAAAGCCGGGCCAATCGGGATTATTGGTGCTGGACTGGAATAACGGCAACAGGACGATTCTGGTCGACCAAAGATTGACGGGACTGCTGTTGGGACAGACCCTGCATACAAAACCCGAAGAGATTTACCGTGCATTAATCGAGGCGACTGCTTTCGGCGCGCTGACGATTATCAACAGGTTCGAAGAATTCGGCGTGCATATCAAAGAGGTGGTCAACTGCGGCGGGATAGCTGAGAAAAATCCGATGCTGATGCAGATATACGCAGACGTGACGGGCAGGGAGATGAAGATTTCGCGTTCGGCACAGACCTGTGCGCTTGGTTCGGCAATCGCGGCGGCAGTGGTTGCAGGAAAGGCGGCGGGCGGGTATGATGATTTCAACGCGGCGCAAAGAGCTATGTGCGGCGTGAAGGACGTTACATATAAACCGAAGGCTGAAAATGTTAAGGTTTATCAGCAGCTTTATAAATTATATAAGCAACTGCACGACGCGTTCGGAATCGATGCGGACGCCGGCCGGTTAGCTAATGTGATGAAGGATTTACTCAGGATAAAAGAAAGGGCCAATGCCTGATGTACGAAGAACTGCGTAATTCGGTTTGCGGGGCGAATTTGCTGCTGGTAAAGTATAATCTGATGACATTTACGTGGGGCAACGTCAGCGGCATTGACAGAAAAGCAGGAATCATTGTTATTAAGCCAAGCGGGGTCGCGTACGAGGAACTTCGTCCTGAAAAAATGGTTGTGTTAGATTTGAACGGCAAAATTGTCGAAGGCGAATTACGACCTTCGTCTGATACGCCAACGCATCTGGAATTATATCGAAACTTCAAAGACATCGGCGGTATCTGTCATACTCATTCACCCAAAGCTACGTCGTGGGCGCAGGCGTGCAGAGAGATTCCGTGTTTCGGTACGACGCACGCGGACCATTTTTACGGGGCGGTGCCTGTCACGGAAAAAATGTCCGAAGAACAAATCAAGAATGATTATGAACTCAATACGGGAAAAGTAATCGTTAAGAGATTTAATAATATTGACCCGTTGCGGATGCAGGCAGTGCTTGTGGCAAATCACGGGCCGTTTACATGGGGTACGGACGCGGAAAAAGCGGTTGAAAACGCGGTAGTACTGGAGCAGGTCGCGGATATGGCATTGGGGACGGTTGTGATTAATGCGAAACAAAAAGCGATAACGCAGACGCTGCTCGATAAACATTTTCTTCGCAAGCACGGCAAGGATGCTTATTACGGACAAAAATAAAATTTAAAAAATGGAGCTGATATGATACCCGACCTTAAAAAATTCGAAGTGTGGTTTGTTACCGGCAGTCAGTATTTGTACGGAAGAGAGACGCTCAGGCAGGTTGATGCTGATTCGAAGGTTATAGCTGATTATCTAAACACGTCGCGACAAATTCCGTGCAAGGTTGTGTTTAAGCCGGTAGTCACAACGCCGGAAAAGATTACCGACGTCTGCGTTAAGGCCAACACGAATAAAAATTGCGTCGGGCTGATTACGTGGATGCATACTTTCAGTCCGGCCAAGATGTGGATTGCGGGACTCGAGGCGCTGCGTAAGCCGTTCGTGCATTTTCATACGCAATTCAACAGGGACATCCCGTGGTCTTCCATCGATATGGATTTTATGAACCTGAACCAGTCTGCTCACGGCGGAAGAGAATTCGGATTTATATGCAGCCGACTGCGCAAGAGCAGGAAAGTCATAGTCGGGCACTGGAAGGATGCAGACGTGCTGGATAAGCTCGGCATCTGGATGCGGGCGGCGTGTGCGAGGCACGACTGGCAAACGATGAAGGTTGCACGGTTCGGCGATAATATGCGCCAGGTCGCGGTGACTGAAGGTGATAAAGTCGAGGCGCAAAAGCAATTCGGCTATTCGGTAAATGGCTACGGCGTCGGAGAACTTGTCGAGCAGATTAAAAAGGTAAATGAAAAGCAAATAAAAGAATATATAAAAGTTTATAAAAAAGCATATCAGCTAAAACTTTCGGATAAGCAGCTTACGGCGGTTCTCGAATCCGCGAGAATCGAAGCGGGGATGAGAAACTTTCTGGAAAAAGGCGGGTTCAGCGCGTTTACAACTACGTTCGAAGATTTGCACGGGCTTGTACAGCTTCCGGGTTTGCCTGTGCAGCGTCTGATGGCAGATGGGTACGGATTCGGCGCCGAAGGCGACTGGAAGACTGCGGCACTTGTTCGCGCGATGAAGGTAATGGCGAGCGGACTCAAGGGCGGAACGAGTTTTATGGAAGATTACACGTACCATCTCAATCCGAAGTCGATGATGGTGCTCGGTGCGCATATGCTGGAAGTTTGTCCGTCGATTGCCGCGGACAAGCCTCGGCTGGAAGTGCATCCGCTTGGAATCGGGGGAAAAGCCGACCCGCCAAGACTGGTATTCAATACCGCTAAAGGCCAGGGAGTAAATGTTTCTGTTATCGATATGGGCAACAGGTTCCGGATGATTGTAAATCCGTGCCAAGTCGTCGACCCGGAACAGAATATGCCAAAGCTGCCTGTTGCACGAGTACTTTGGAAACCCGAGCCGGATTTGAAAACCGCTGCGGCGGCGTGGATACTGGCCGGCGGCGCTCATCATACGGGTTTCAGCATGTCACTGTCGGCGGAACATCTCGAAGATTTTGCGGAAATGGTCGGCATCGAATGCCTGCTGATTTCAAACGATACGAAGATAAGCGATTTTAAAAATCAGTGCCGATGGAATGAAATGTATTATGGATATTCGGTGTAAATCGGTGTAAAACAGTTTGACGGCAAGAGCCGGCAGTTTTTTCTTCCATAGCAAAGCCTTTCAGCATCGTAAAACGACGTCCGAAAAACGGCTGTTACACAAGCAGTTTCACATTAAATCCCCTTCAAAGACTGATAAAAATCTATTTTTTATTCGATAACAGCGAAATCACCGCCGGCGGCTTTAACGGGTTCAGCCTGCCGGAAAATTTATCTTTAATATGCCGATACAATCACAAGTATGCAACTGCTAATTCCTATAAACGTTTGTTTTGGGGTCTAAAATGACAGAAAAGCAGGAGAAAATAAAACTGTCACTGTTGCTGCCGGTAGCCTTTGCGATTCTTGCGCTTGTAGGTTCGTCTATTACCGGAGTTTACTGGCTGGGTAATCATAACATCAGTTATGACGCCAAGGAAAGGCTCAGCGGCGTTGAACGTATGATTCACTGGCAGATGAAGCACGACGCATCACTGCTGCACAGCATTGCCAATGTCGTCGTTCAGGACAAGGCTTTGGAACAGGCGTGGAACGCAAAGGACTGGCAAAGTTTATCAAAAAGAGCGGGGGAACTTCTTGATGCACTCCAGGAAAAACATAACATAGAAAGATTTACACTATACCGCCCCGACCTGACCTGTGAGCTTAGAGTTCACGAGCCGGCAAAATTCGGCGATAAGGAAGACTGGATTACACTCACGCACGCGGCTTTGAAAGGTGAGCCGACCGAGGATATTCATCTCGATGACAGCGGCGTTTTGACTCTTCGTTCAGTTGACCTTTGGAAGATAGACGGTAAAGTTGTCGGGTATATCGAACTGGGTGAAAAGATAAATCACATAACGCCGGAGCTTAAAAAGACTCTTAAAGCCGAACTGGTGTTCACGGCAAATAAGTCATATCTCGACCGGAAAAAGTGGGAGAAAAGTAATTCTGCAAACGACCCGGACGATAACTGGGACAGTTTCGGGCATTTTGTGGTAGTCGAACATACGATGAATCACATTCCGGAGCAGCTTGTCGGCAAAATACGCTACACACCGAGCCAGTATGGAACGGTCGCATTCGCAATTGAAGAAGGTCAAAATAGTTATCGCGGCGGATTTCTGAAGTTTAAAGACAACAGCGGGCAGGACCTCGGCGATGTTATAGTGCTGATAGATGTCACCGAGATGAAAAAATCGCAAATGCAGATGCTGACCACAATAGCAATTCTATGCTCGACAGTTGCTATTATTTTATTCGTGCTGTTTTTCTTCCACGTGCGAAGAATAGAAATGCGGCTTATTGAACACCGAAGCAAACTGGAAACGGAAATTCAGGAACGGAAACGCACCGAAGAGGAATTAATGTACGCCAAGACCCGCGCGGAACAGGCACAGGAAGAAGCAAGGCAAACCAATCGCCAGCTCAAAAATTCGGTGGAACGGGCGAACAGGCTCGCCGACCAGGCTATTGTAGCCGATGTGGCCAAGGGCCAGTTTCTTGCTAATATGAGCCATGAAATCCGTACACCGATGAACGCGATTATCGGTTTCAGTGATATGCTGATGGAAGGCGAGATGTCGGCGAATCAGAAGAAGCACATCAATATAATCAGGGAAAGCAGTAAAACCCTGCTGCGGCTTATAAATGATATTCTGGACTTTTCGAAAATCGAGGCCGGCAGATTGGATGTCGAGCTTTCCGAGTGCCGATTGAAAAAGATGCTCGGCAATATCGAGCTGATGATGTCGGCCGGGGCAAAGTCAAAAGGCCTCGGATTCAAGGTCACTTATAAAAATGAAATACCGGAGCTGATAAATACTGATTCAATCAAACTGCAGCAGTGCCTGATAAATGTCTGCAATAACGCTATCAAATTCACTCAAAAAGGTCACGTCCGTCTCATTGTTTCGCTTGAAACGGTTCAGCAGGAGCCGATGCTGCGATTCGATGTCATCGATACCGGCATCGGTATACCATTCGATAAACAGCATATGATATTCGAAGCGTTTTCGCAGGCGGATGACACTCACTGCCGAAAATACGGCGGCACGGGACTCGGACTGGCTATAACCAGGAAAATGGTCAGTCTGCTGGGAGGCAAGATTTCAGTCAGCAGTTCGCCGGGTGAAGGCTCGACGTTCAGTATATGGGTACCGCTGGATACGAACGTCGGTTCGAGCAGACGAGACAATCACGATGACTCCGATACGCAGGAAAAATTCAGCGGCAAAATCCTGGTCGCTGAGGATACGCCGACCAATCAGCTGCTCATCAGGCTTTTGCTGCAAAAGCTGGGATTTGATGTCACCATAGCACAAAACGGAAAAGAAGCAGTCGAGGCAGCGAACAATGACGACAGCTTTGACCTGATATTTATGGATATGCATATGCCGGAAATGAACGGCTACGAGGCTGTTCAAACGCTCAGGAAAAAAGGGCTGTTAACTCCTATTATCGCGCTTACCGCATGCGCGATGAAAGGCGATGAGCAAAAGTGCATTGATTGCGGCTGTAACGCGTATCTGCCCAAGCCGATTGAACGAAAAGTTTTGATTGGAATGCTAAAGAAATTCTTAAGCATTCAGAAAAATCCGACTAACCCTGTCGGTGCCGGCACTTAAAAATTACTTCGACGCAAGGGCGAGTACGAACTGCTCTGCCGCTGATTTGGCGTCCGCCCTTCCTGTTTTGATTTCATAATCCGCCTGGGCAAGTCGCTTTATATACGAACCGATTTGCGCAAGTGATGTCTTGTTCAATTGAGCAAAAAATTCATCCGCATTGCGCCAGATGCGCATACTCTTGCCGACCTCCCATTGAGTTTGCCCCTTGAGCAGCATCGCCTTGGCGGTAAACATCCGGCGAAGATGGTACGCAAGTGCGCCGACGAACGTATATTGAGCGTTTCTGTCCTGAGTGAATAACCTGCGGAGCTGGTCGACGGCACGGGCGGTATCGCTTTGGAGAACGGAATTGATTACGTCGAACGCATCGAAGGCGCGATTATGACCGACGAGGGAATTAACGTGTTCGGGAGTGATATTTTTGTCGTCGGCTGCGAAAATCGCAAGCTTATCGATTTCCCCGTACAATTTTGAAAGGTCTTCGCCAATCAGTTCTATCAAAAGCTCTGCTGATTGATTCTGCAAAGTTTTTGCGTGTGCCTCGTGTGCGTACTGTCGAAGACGTGAAGGCATTTGCGCTGATGACGGCTGGTCGAGAGATATTAATTTTCCAATTTTCGGAAGTTTTTTTGCAAGACGCGTGCGCGAATCGAAATTATCAACTGTCATTATCAAAACGCCGGTCGGGCTGGGATTATCAAAATAAGATTCGAGCAGCTCGCGATTGTTAGAGATGAATTTATCGGCTTTTCTTAAAACCACAACACGTCGGTTTGTGAGAAAAGGCAGCGTTCGCAGTTCATCCAGGATTTCCGCGGCCGATGCCGTGTTCGCATCGGCATTTATCAATCCCGTTGTCCGCTCAGCAGGGTCAACGAGTTTATCAACAAGCCTGTCGCACTCGGCACCGATAAGCGACTCATCCTTGCCGGTTATTACATAGATGTGCGGGATTTCGGTTTTTTTACTCTTTACGGCAGCCATTTGATTCTAAGGCGGCTAAATTATTTTTTGTTCTTCTTTTTGTCAGGCTGAGGCTCCTCATCCGAGTCGGGTTCTTCAGCCGGTTCGGACTCCGGCAAAATCTGCTGTTCCGCCTTTCCGGACTCGGTATCATCGGGAGCGATTTTCGCCACGGCCACGAGCTTGTCTTCTGGTTTGAGTTTTATAAGGCGAACGCCCTGTGTATTTCTGCCGATTGAACGAAGCTGGTCGAGACCCGTTCGGATAATAATCCCGTGCGCGGTGATGAGCATAATTTCGTCATTGCCGGAGACGGCCTTCATCGCGACGACCTTGCCGTTGCGGTCACTGGTTTTGATATTAATCAGGCCCGTGCCGCCCCGGCCCTGGGTGCGATAATTATCGAGAATCGTCCTCTTGCCGTATCCATTTTCGCAGATGGTCAGCAACGAACCGCTCGGCTCAGCCACAACCATATCGACTACCACATCTTTCTGACGCAGCCTAATTCCAATCACGCCTCGCGACGCCCTGCCCATCGAGCGGACCTGTTTTTCATCGAAGCGAATCGCCATACCGTCGCGTGTGCCGAGTATGATGTGGTCGCTGCCGCTGGTAAGCGCGACGTTAATCACGTCGTCGTTCGGGTCGAGCTTAATCGCGATAACGCCCGTCGCGCGAGGATTGCTGTACGCGCTTAGCCTGGTCTTTTTTACAAGACCGTTCTGCGTTGCCATAATAAGCTGCCGCAGTTTGGTTTCATCTTCTTCGTTTTCATCGAAGGTGCTGACGTTGATAATCGAGGCGATTGACTGGTCGCCGAGTTTTAGCAGGTTGGCGATGCTTCGGCCGCGGCTTTGCCTTGTCAAACTCGGGATATCATAGACCTTGAGCCAGTAGCACTTTCCGCGATTGGTAAAAATCATCAGGTAATCGTGCGTCGAGGCGGTGAACAGGTGCTCTATAAAATCACCTTCCTTGGTGTCCGAGCCGATGATGCCCGTTCCGCCGCGGCCCTGCCTGCGGTATGTATCGACCGGCATACGCTTCACATAGCCGGCGTGACTGACGGTAACAATGACTTCCTCATCGGCGATTAAATCCTCGATATTGAAATCTTCGACCTGGCCCGTGATGCGGGTGCGTCTTTTATTGGCGTACTTGTCCCTCATCTCGGCAATTTCATCGTGAATGACTTTGGTAAGCACCTTCTGGTCGCCGAGAATTTTTTCATAACCTTTGATTTGCTCGGTCAGGTCGGAATATTCCTTTGCGAGCTTTTCAATTTCCAGCCCGGTGAGCCTTTGAAGCTGCATTGTCAAAATCGCGTCGGCCTGCGGGCCGGTCAGGTGATGTTTGGATTTGCTTTTCTCCTGCACGAATTCCCTGGGCAGCAATTTTCGCAGCGAGGCTGATTCGGCCAGCTTCAACGGCTTTTTCATAAGGTTCAACTTGGCCGTCGGTGCGTCGGGAGATTTTTTGATTATATCTATAATTTCGTCAATGTCACCGACCGCGAGAATCAAGCCTTCGAGAATATGGGCGCGATTGCGGCATCTCCGCATCAGGAATAAAGTTCGCCTTGTGATAACTGTTTTGCGATGGTCGAGGAATAAGACGAGCATCTGCTTTATATTCAGCGTCTCGGGCTTATTGTTTACCAGCGCAAGATTCGATATCGCAAAAGTGTTCTGCAATGGCGTGTACTGGAAGAGCTTATTTATCGCGACGTTCGGGTCGGCTTCCCTTTTCAGTTCCACGACGATTCGCAGTCCCTTGCGGTCGGATTCGTCTCTTACATCGGAAACTTCAGCAAGCTGACCGTTTTGAACGCAATCGGCAATTTTCGAAACGATGGTCGTCTTAACGACCATATACGGAATTTCGGTTATTATAATCTGCGACCTGCCGCGTTTTGATTCTTCGATATCGGCTTTGGCCCGAACGGTAAGATGTCCCCTGCCGGTGGTGTAAGCGTTGACGATGCCCTTTTTGCCGCAGATGATTCCGCCGGTCGGGAAATCGGGGCCGGGAAGGACTTTCATAATATCTTTGAAGCCGCACTTGGGGTCTTCGAGCACGAGCAAAAGAGCGTCGCAGACTTCGCCGAGATTGTGCGGCGCGAGATTCGTCGCCATACCGACGGCGATTCCGGTCGAGCCGTTGACGAGCAGGTTCGGGAATTTCGAAGGCAGCACGAGCGGTTCATTTCTCGTTTCGTCGTAGTTAGCTATGAAATCAACCGTGTCACACTTGATATCTTCCATCATCTCGGTAGCAACGGCTGTCATTCGTGCTTCGGTGTACCGCATGGCAGCAGGCGGGTCGCCGTCGATGCTTCCGAAATTTCCCTGCGGGTCAACGAGCGGGCACCGCATATTCCATTCCTGGCCCATTCGCACGAGCGTGGGATAAACGACCGCCTCGCCGTGCGGGTGATAGTTACCGCTGGTATCGCCGGCGATTTTCGCGCACTTACGATGCTTGCTTCGCGGGCCGAGGTTCAAATCATTCATCGCGACGAGTATTCGCCGCTGAGAGGGTTTGAGGCCGTCACGGACGTCCGGCAACGCGCGGGCGACAATAACGCTCATCGAATAATTCAGGTATGAATTCTTGAGCTCATCGAGGATGCTCATATCCTCGAACCGCTCGTAAAGATTCTGCTGTTCTTTCATAAATCCAAGCTTCCTGATGCCTTTAAAATATCAAAAAACGGTCTCCGTACCAGCACGATAGATTAAATTCAAAGGCCCGGAAAGTCAAGGTTTCACTGGTGAAGTTTTTCTACTGATTTTTGTCCGAGCCGCCGTAAATAAGCCTGATTTGCTCTACGTTCGGGACAATCCTGAACGGAAATTTTTCAAATGGTCTAAAGCCGCTCGGCCAGAAAACCACAAATGCTTTTGCGACGAGGTATTCCCGCGGCACCACGCCGGGGCGATAGAATTTGCCGTTATTGCCGATGCCGGGTTTGTCCCACCATCTGCCGTCGGAGCTTGCGGGGCTGTTATCGCCGAGCGCGAAAAATTCGTCTTGTGCGAGTGTAATCGGATGGCCCTGGATGGCGTGGCCTTCGCCGCGGCCCTGCGAAAGATAATAAGTGTCGCGGTATACGGCTATATGCGAGACGGCCAGCTCGCCGGAGCCTATGATTTCAACCTCCGGCTCCGCTTCGGGCAGAACAGGACCGGCATCGCCGGCGGCTGTTCCCAAATCACAGGAAAGCTGCTCATCGCCAAACTCGAATGTGAGCAGATGGTCAACGTTGGAAAATTTCACGCAGACCGGCTCGCCGACTTTAGGCAAATCAATTGTTTTACTCGCGAGCACTTCTTTTCTGTCTCCCCTTGAAATGGTCATAAGTCCTTCATCGTTAACCATTGCCTTGTAATACCGCTGAAATTTTCTCAGGCCCGCACCGACAGACCTGCCCGGATGCTCGTCGCCGAACTCGGCGTAAAACTCCACCATTAAATCCGTGCATACCGGCATAAGTCCATGATGACCGACCCCGTCGTACGCATACGTCGCGCGGAAATCGTTACCGGCCGAACTGTCGTAAACAAGCCGATGCTCTCTTCCGCTCATACCGCTCAACGTAAACAGATTATTTCGAACCTGTTTCCATCCGCTGTCGCCGAAATTCTTCAGCGGCTGCTCCCAATTATGGCCGTTATATAATCTGATATAAGGATGAGCCGGGGCATAATCGCTGTTGTATATGACCATCCACAATTCATTTTGGACTTTGGGCGGTTTTCGTTCGATGCGATCGTTTATGTAAATGTCGCCGTCTATTATTTCGACTTTCTCACCGGGTTTTCCGATGAGACGTTTGATGTAGTTTTCGGCGGGATTCATCGGGTTTTTGAACACGATTACGTCCCATCGCTTCGGCTCGACAAACTGATACTGGAATTTTAAAGCGAGAATTTTATCGCCCTTGGCAACGTGAACCGGCTCGGTCGGGTCGTAATAAAATCCGCAGCTCGGACAGCGGGAAGT
>JBBABK010000032.1:10968-12778 GCA_041657685.1 Phycisphaerae bacterium
CGGATAAATTTTTTGGCCGGGTACCTGATTGTTTTCGTTCGTGTAATCGCGTTCATAATAATAGCCGCACTGCGGACAACAAAATCGAAAATGCGCACCCTTGAGCGTCTCGGCCATACTGCCGGTGGGAATGATAAAAGGCTGAATCACAAAACCGATTACAAGCAGAGCCAGCACTAACGCACTTGCAAGTTCTTCGAAGATGTTGGCGATTTCCGTCACAGCGTCACGTTTGCCGTTCTTTTTGTTCTGAGAATCAGGTTTTTTATCAGCCATAATTTTCAATCAACCCCTTTAATTTTTGGAGTCAGAGCCGCCGTAAATAAAACGCATCTGCCCGAAATTTGGTATCATCGCCGTGCGAAATTTTTCAAACGGTCTAAAACCGTTCGGCCAGTAGACATAAACCGCCCTTCCGAGCAGGTAATCTCGCGGCACAATGCCCGGCCTGTAGGTTTTGCCGTTGTTTCCAATTCCCGGCCTCGTCCACCATCGGCCGTCATACGAATTCGGGCTGTTATCACCGAGCACGAAATACTCATCGGCTTCGAGTTTAAAGCTGTTGCCGGTCGCGGCTCTTGCTTTTTCGGATTCGCCGGCGAAGTGTTCGCAAGTATAATAGATGTCGCGGAAAATTGCCAGATGAGAGATGCGAACTTCGCCCGCTGCGAGAATTTTCACCACAGGAGCGTCATCAATAATCATCTCGCCTAAACTGTTCGGCTCATCGCCGAGGTCGTACGAAATGGAATCTTCATCGCACTGAAAAATAAGTCGGCGGTCAACTTTGGCAAACGATATCAAAACGCCATTTTCCCAGGCACCTGTAAATGACTTTTCAACAAGCATTTCGATTCGGCCGTTAGCCGCCCCGCCGATATACATCATTCCGTTTGCCGTCCATCCGCGCCAGGTTTGCCCGTTTTCGGTAAGCTCAATTCCCGCGGACACGTCTCCCCTGCCTTGTAAACAATAATCTATTTTCAAATCGCCGCAGTAAGGCCCGTCGTCCCGAAATACACTTCCGTTATAGGCGTAGCTTGCTTTCAAGCCGTTCCTTTGCGAATCGTCGTAAGTTAATTCGCACATTGCATCGCTATCACAAATTAATTTGAAGCTCGCGCCGTCGACATTCCATTTACTTAGGTTATACTGCCAGGGAAAATCCCACAGCCGCGCCCGAGATGATTCGTTATCAATTTTGACCGGCTGGTAGTCATTGTTATAGACCGGCACCCATAATCTTTGCTGAAGACTGTCGGGTTTTCGCGCGATTTTGCCGTTGATATATATGTCACCGTCTACGATTTCGACCGTCTCGCCCGGCAGTGCGACCAGCCTTTTTATTACATTACTTGTAGGCTCCGCAGGTTCTTTGAAAACTATAACATCCCATCTTTTCGGCTCGACAAACTGGTACTGACACTTCAATACCAAAATACGGTCGCCTGCGGATACCCATATCGGCTGTTCATATTTAAATTTATAACCGCAGTTGGGACATTGGCAGTCATACGGAATCGCTTTGCCGTCCGGGGGCAGGCTGTCGGCAGGATATTCGTAATCGGCAGGGTCGAATCCGCGTTCGAAATCGAACCCGCAATTGTGACAATAAAGTCTGAAGTGCGAGCCTTTGAGCGTTGTTGCCATACTGCCGGTCGGGATACGGTAGGCCTCCATAATCGCGGCACGAAAAAATAACGCAAGGACAAGAGCGGTTATCAGCCATTGCAGGGTTTCGAACGCCTCCCGCAACCCTCTTTCGGATTTTTTGCTGAAAAACCGGCTGTATAATTGCGATGTCTGCGCC
>JBBABK010000033.1:0-2993 GCA_041657685.1 Phycisphaerae bacterium
GAAAGCACCGTCGCAAGCATCCCGACGATAATGTTCAAAGACTCCCTGATGATAGACCTTGGCGGCGTCACCGCCCACCTGACCTATATGGGGCACACACATACCAACGACGGTATAGTAGCTCTCATCGAGCCGGACGGCGTCCTGTTTACTGGCGATATCCTTTTCGTCGGCTATCATCCATCTATGGGCGATTCCGACCTGAACGGCTGGCTAAAAGCTCTTGAGGAACTCAAAACCACCGAGGCGAAGATTATTGTGCCCGGCCACGGCCCCGTATCCACCGTCAATGATATCAACGATTTGGCGGTATACCTGACCGAATTCGATAAGCTGGCCAAACAATTATGCGAAGGAAAAAGCAGCAAGGACGCACCCGCTATTGCACGTCAGCTTCTGCAAGAACTGCCCGAGCAGGGCAGAACCGAACTTAAAGCAGCGGTAGGTTCAAATCTGCGCGCCAAATATCTTCCGAAATAAAAATTTCAAAGCAGTATCGTAACGGTTTCCACGCTTGCACAGCACTTCAAGCCGGATAAATGTAATTATACAAATTCTGTTGCCTCATCCGAGGAAAATTAGTATAAAAATACGTTTGGGCTGTTTTAGACGGACATAGAGGCTCGGCGGCAGAACCTGAAATACGTATTTTCGTATTGGTTTTGGCGATGCGGGGCTTCGGGCAATTTTTATCCACGTTTTAATTACGAGGCAAAGGTTAAGATGACACGAAAAATGGTTACAATCGACGGAAACACGGCTGCGGCCTACGTGGCACACCCCACTAACGAAGTTATAGCAATCTATCCAATCACACCGAGTTCGCCGATGGGCGAAATCTCCGACGCCAAGACGGCGAAAGGCGAAAAGAATATCTGGGGCACCGTTCCTTCGGTCACAGAGATGCAGTCCGAAGCCGGCGCCTCCGGTGCCGTTCACGGCGCGCTGGCGACAGGCTCGCTGACAACGACGTTCACCGCTTCGCAGGGCCTGCTGCTGATGATTCCCAATATGTATAAAATCGCCGGCGAATTGCTGCCGACGGTCTTTCACGTCACCGCACGTTCAATCGCCTGTCAGGCGCTTTCAATATTCGGCGACCATTCGGATGTAATGGCCTGCCGACAGACGGGGTTTGCGATGTTATGTTCCGGCAGCGTTCAGGAAGTTATGGACCTCGCGCTAATCGCTCAGCAGGCGACGCTTGCTTCGAGCGTACCGTTCCTGCATTTCTTCGATGGTTTCCGCACCAGTCACGAAATACAGAAAGTCGAGCAGCTAACTTACGACGATATGCGTACGATGATTGACAACAATCTCATCCCGCAGATTAAGGCCAGGGCGCTTTCGCCCGACAGACCCTCAATCAGCGGCACAGCACAAAATCCAGACGTATATTTCCAGGGCCGTGAGACCGTCAATAAATTTTATAATGCGACTCCTGCGATTGTGCAGCAGACAATGGATAAATTTGCCAAACTCGTCGGCAGACAGTATCACCTGTTCGATTATATCGGCGCCAAAGACGCCGAAAAAGTAATCGTGATTATGGGCAGCGGCGCCGAAACCGTCCACGAAACGGTCGAATCACTCAACGGCAAAGGCCAGAAGCTCGGCGTTCTTAAAGTTCGCCTGTATAGGCCGTTCAGCGGAGCCGATTTCGTCGCGGCTTTGCCGAAGACCGTAAAGAAAATTGCCGTGCTTGACAGGACCAAAGAACCGGGCGGCGTTGGTGAGCCGATGTACCTCGACGTTCGCACAGCAATCGGCGAGGCAATGGCGGCAGGGCAGTCGAGCTTCGAGAAATATCCGGTTGTCGTCGGCGGCAGGTACGGACTCGGTTCGAAGGAATTTACGCCCGCGATGGCAAAGGCAGTGTTCGACAATCTCGACGTGCCGAAACCGAAAAACGGATTCAGCGTCGGCATTATTGACGATGTCACCAATAACAGCCTCGAAGTGGACGAATCGTTCGAGCCGTCCGACGAAGGAATTTTCAGCGCGATGTTCTACGGCCTCGGCAGCGACGGAACGGTAGGCGCAAATCACAACTCGATTATGATAATCGGCGAAGAGACCGACAACTACGCCCAGGGCTATTTTGTGTACGATTCCAAAAAAGCCGGCGCGGTGACAATTTCGCACCTGCGCTTCGGCAAGAAACTGCTCCGCCGGCCTTATCTGATTTCCAAAGCCGATTTCGTAGCGTGCCATAATCCCAGCTTCCTCGAAAAATACGATATGCTAAGCTCAGCTAAATCGGGCGGCACGTTCCTGCTTACCAGCCAGTACGGCCCCGACAAGGTTTGGGATACGCTGCCGCGAGAAGTCCAGAAAAGCATTATTGATAAGAAACTCAAATTTTACGTAATCGACGCAATCAGCCTTGCACACGAGCTTGGCCTCGGCGCGCGAATCAACGTAATTATGCAGACCGCCTTCTTCAAAATCAGCAATGTAATACCGCTCGAAACCGCCCTCGATTCCATCAAGGCGGCGATTAAAAAATCATACGGTAAGAAGGGCGACAAAGTCGTACAAATGAACAACGCCGCGGTTGACGGCGCGCTCGAACGCATTTACGAAGTCAAAGTCCCGGACAAGGTGACCAGCACGCTCGAAATGCCGCCGGTCGTTCCCGACAACGCGCCGAAATTCGTAAAGGAAGTTACCGCAGAGATGATGGCCCGCCGCGGCGATGCACTGCCGGTCAGCAAAATGCCTGCCGACGGGAAATACCCTTCCGGCACGACCAAATTCGAGAAGCGAAACATCGCGGTCAACATCCCCGTATGGGAGCCGAGCCTTTGTATTCAGTGTGCCCGCTGTTCGCTGGTTTGTCCGCACGCGACAATTCGGCCAAAAGTTTACGACCCCAAATACCTGGCCGAAGCGCCGAAGACTTTCAAAAGCGCAGACGCAAAGGGCAAGGATTACGCCGGTATGAAATTCACAATCCAAATCGCACCGGAAGACTGCACCGGCTGCGGGGC
>JBBABK010000033.1:3003-12698 GCA_041657685.1 Phycisphaerae bacterium
AAACTGCCCGGCACTGGAAAAAGATGCCGAAAAGAAACCGACCGGACGTCATGCGATTAATATGGCTCCGCAGGAACCGCTGCGAATGCAGGAGAGAGATAATTATGATTTCTTCCTTTCGCTGCCCAATACCGACCCGAAACTGTTCGACACCGCAACGGTCAAGGGAAGCCAGTTGGTCGAGCCGTTGTTCGAATATTCCGGCGCCTGTGCCGGCTGCGGCGAGACAGCATACGTTAAATTATTGAGCCAGCTATTCGGCGACAGAACTTATATCGGCAACGCGACCGGCTGTTCGAGTATCTACGGAGGCAACCTGCCGACAACGCCGTACGGCAAACGCGCCGACGGCAAAGGAATCGCCTGGAGCAACAGCCTGTTCGAAGACGCTGCCGAGTTCGCGATGGGTATGAGACTGACCGTCAATAAATCGACGCAGTTCGCGTTCGAGTTGCTGGAAAAAAGCGCACAGGAAGGACTTGTCGATAAGGCACTGGCCGACGAAATCAAAGCAGCCGGCCTTGCTAACGACCCTTCACAGCAGGCGATTGAAGCTCAGCGTCAGCGAGTCGATAAACTTATCGCTCAATGCCGAAAGAGCGGCGACGAAACGGTCAGGCAGCTTCTGACCTTCGCGGACTTTCTGGTTCGCAAAAGCGTTTGGGCGCTCGGCGGTGACGGGTGGGCGTATGATATTGGCTACGGCGGACTCGACCACGTTCTGGCAAGCGGCGTAGATATCAACATCCTCGTGCTCGATACGGAAGTCTATTCGAACACCGGCGGACAGATGTCAAAATCAACACCTCGCGGAGCGGTAGCCAAATTCGCCGCCGGCGGAAAACCCAGACCCAAAAAGGACCTCGGTATGCTCGCGATGACCTACGGCAATATTTATGTCGCCAAGGTCGCGATGGGAGCAAATCCGAACCAGGCGGTCAAAGCGTTCGTCGAAGCGGAAAATTATCCCGGCCCGTCATTGATTATCGCTTACGCTCACTGTATCGCGCACGGCATCAATATGACGCTGGGTTATCAGGAGCAGCAAAAGGCTGTTAACTGCGGGCATTGGCCGTTGTATCGATTCAATCCGCAGCTCAAAGAGCAGGGCAAAAATCCGCTCCAGCTCGATTCGAAAGCGCCGACATTGGACCTTGCCGAATATATCTACGGCGAGACTCGTTATAAATCGCTGCAGAAAGCCAATCCTGCCGCGGCGGCCGAGCTTCTTGTTCTTGCTAAAAAGGACGTTGCCGAGCGGTTCAGCATTATGGAGCAAATGGCCGCGATGAAATATGGAAATGGCAACGGCCAATAACCAGAAATTTAAAATTTACGCAGACGGATTTCAGGGGTGCTTAATTTTTAAGAGCACCCCTTTTTATAAAAATAATATTTTTTTTATTATTTGCTGCCCGGCTAAGTGCTTTTATCAGCCTAATTAGAGCATAAATTATAGGGTGCAAAAACGGTTATTTGGCGAACAATAGCCTGCTTTTCGCAGTATAGCCGCACAGTTATCTGGCGGATAACCCAGCGAAGAAGCGGGTGGTTTATCACTCCGAAAGGTATGCTCTGTGGTAACTACTTGTGAAATAAGGATATATATCCCTTTCGACCTGCGATGATTTTAATAGTTATTGTGTTCACCATGTATATTATAGGGCTTAAAACGACCGAGTCGTACCGCCTGTAACGGCCGTCTATTGTATTATGGAATAAGGAGTTATAAGTTAAGACTCCAATTAGCCCAGCCGAT
This sequence comes from Phycisphaerae bacterium, assembly GCA_041657685.1. Taxonomy (GTDB): domain Bacteria; phylum Planctomycetota; class Phycisphaerae; order Sedimentisphaerales; family Anaerobacaceae; genus JBBABK01. Next base: position 4,763 of record JBBABK010000033.1, read on the forward strand.
AGATTATTGGCGATTTCTATGCTTAAGGGCAATATCTATGTTGTTGACGGCTGGAGGAATTGAAATCTATGGGTGTAATTGATGTTAAAAAGACGGCATTGATATTCGTTTGTGCCGTGGGTATTGTTCTGGCCGTCCTCAGCGGAGGTTGCGGCGATAACTTCTTTGACCCTACACAAATAGGCCGGTTCCGGCCGGTGCCCGCCGTCAACGTCATTCTCGATTCACTCGGTGTAGCCGATGAGCAGCCCGCCGAATGGGCCGGTGCCGAAGACCCCAAACCCATAGATATTATGACTTTCGAAGATGATTACACATTCGCGCCGGGCGACAGGGTAAGAATCTCAATCTTCGAGCTGCTCCAGCAAGGGGATACTTATGTCAATGATTTCGTAGTAACTGAAACCGGGCGAATCTCAATACCAGAAGTCGGAATCGTTGACGCAGCCGGCCTGACAGAATCTCAGCTTGAACAGGAAATCAGCCAGATATTATCGCCGAGCGTTTTAAAGGAACCGCTTGTAACGGTTATTGCGTTAAGTTCTGAACGCAGGGTATTTTCAATTCTCGGCAACGGTGTTCAGGCTCCGGGCAGATACGGTATTCCTCGTTATGATTTTCGTCTTAATGACGCCCTCGCTACCGCCCAGGTTGCGCCCCAATTCAATATTAGTTATGTTTACGTTACACGCAATCTTACAGGCAGGGAAGTATCATACGAAACGCAAACTCGTCCCGCTCAAGAGCCGAAGCAGCAACAGCAAAAGAGCGAAATTCCGGAACAGGAAATGCTGGAAATCATCGCTCCGAGAGCACAGGTTCAGCGACCTAATTCACGTCTTGTAATTACCACCGCTGAAATGTCCGCCGACTATGACGAGCTTATTGACACGGCTGTACCGGAAGGATTTGAGACGCAGCCGGATTTTGACCAAAATGCAATTAACCAACAGGAAGAGTTCACTGCAAATCAGGAACAGCAGATACCGCAAGGCAAAGTCGAATGGGTATTCCAGGACGGTAAATGGGTACCGATGCAGGTTGAAGAACCGCAGCAGCAACAGACATACGTCGATGAATCGCCCCGGCAGATACCTTCCGGTAGAGTTGAATGGGTATTTCGAGACGGTAAATGGGTGCCGATGCAGGTTGGAGAGCCGCAGCGTCAAGAACGTTACACCCCTGAACCGGGGCGGCAGATTCCTCCAACACAGCCTCGTCAGCAGATTCCAGAACAGTTCGACTGGGACCAGCTTGGAACTGCCGGCGTACAGACCCGGCTAATCAAGATTCCCACGGATAAACTGCTCGGCGGCGACCCCAGATACAATATTATCGTCAGGCCAGGCGATACCATACACGTTCCCCTTGATGTTATCGGGGAATTTGCTATTATGGGTAATGTTAATTCTCAAGGCTATATAAACCTTACGGGCAGGCCGATGACTTTGAAAATGGCCGTTGCCGCCGCAGGCGGACTCGGGCCTTTAGCCTGGCCAAAGAGATGCGAGGTTACACGTAGAGTCGGCAAAAATAAAGAAGAGACCGTTATGGTCGACCTGGACAAAATTGCCCGCGGTGAAGAGCCCGACTTCTTTATTAAGCCTAATGATTTGATTAACGTCGGCACGCATCCTACCTCGAGATGGCGTGCTGTGCTGAGAAATGCGTTCAGGGCAACTTACGGCTTTGGTTTTATTTACGACCGGAATTTCGCAGACCGCGATTATGGAACAAGCCGGCCGTTGCCTAACTGGTTTTAGTTTTTTGTGAAATTATGTCCGAAATGATAATCCCTACAACTCCCGAGACTGGGTCGCAAGATAAAATGCCGACACAGTTATCCAACCTTAATGTACATACTTATATTAAGATAGGCATAATTGGTTTGCTGTTTTATCTTGTATATCGCATTGAAATCAATAGAATCGTTGGGCAATGGAGTGACCCAAGCTGGTCGCACGGTTTTATCATTCCACTTTTTAGCCTGTATTTTCTTTATCAGTCAAAAGATGAAATACTGACTCTCAAGCCCAAACCCAGTTATCTTGGATTTTTATTTCTTATTTGCGGTCTTTTATTTTATGCAGCTAACCTGCTGCAACTGCATTTCGGCTACTTAAGTCCCGTTTCGATGATTGCAACTCTTGGTGCTGTCGTGCTGTTTCTCGGCGGCTGGAAGTTATTGAAATATACCTGGCTGCCTATAGCATTTATCATTTTCGCTGTTCCCCTGCCGGACCGTTTATACCGAAGCATCACAATCCCGATGCGTATATGGGCGGCGTCCGCGGCATCGACATTGTTAAGCATGGTCAAGGATATTCAGGCTACTGCAAGCGGCGTTATTATAGACGTATATTACAAAGGCAAACATATAGAGCCTCCGCTGGATGTTGCCGAAGCCTGCAGCGGAATGAGGCTTTTGCTGGCATTTATCGCGCTCGGCGTTGCGATGGCATATCTGCACAAACGACCGATTTGGCAGCGGCTGGTCCTTCTTGCAAGCACGATTCCCATTGCTGTTTTATGCAATATTATCAGAGTCACAGCTACCGGTTTTATTCACGTTTTGATTGGACCAGAATATTCTCAAGGCATTTATCATGATATGCTTGGAATGTTGATGTTGCCTTTGGCGTTCGGGCTGTACGGTTTTCTTGCATGGTTTATGTCTAATCTTTTTGTTGAAGAATCTAAATTGCAGCCGGTAAAAAGGGATGTAATAGTGCGAAAGAAAAATGAAGAGGGGGATAATGGATAATTTTTTGAAATACTATACCAGGCCTTCCTTTTTGTTGTGTAGGCGATATTGGCTGTGGCTGCTATAGGCATATCGTTAACGCCCTATTTTGAAATTTGGCTGGAAAAAGAACCAATCGGGCTGAAAAAACCGTTAACCGAATTGTCTAATGAAAATTTCGGGCCGTTTACGGTTGTAAAGCAAATCCAAATAGAATCACAGGATGTTATTGATAGTCTTGGCACCGATGATTACGTACAGATTGTTTTAGCTGACGGTGAGGCCGAACCCGGCAGCCCTTGCGCCTCATTTATGTTATTTATAACTTATTACGGTAAAGCCGATTCGGTTCCGCACGTTCCCGAGGAATGTTATACCGGAGGCGGTTTCAGGAAAGATATTTCAGTTCCTGTTTCTTTTCACCTGAGCGCGGACGAACGTCCTGAAAGAAAGATTCCGGGCCGGTATGTGACGTTTAAACGTGCTAATTCGACAATGAGTACATCTGAAATTAGTTTCCCTGTCCTGTACCTGTTTAGTGTGAACTGTGAGTACGCAAATACCAGGACACAGGCGAGATATATGCTCGGAAAGAACATTCGTGGAAAACACTCGTATTTCAGCAAGGTGGAGATGGTGTTTAACCAAACCCAAAATCCTCCTGAACAACAGGATGCAGTTAAAACGTGTGAAAAACTGCTTAAGGTATTATTACCTGTTTTAGAAAAAAGTTATTGGCCGGATGCCAAAGACCTCAAGGGATAATATCTTACGCAGATGTTTGGTGGTTTTTTCTTAAGCCTTTTATTAGAAAGGAAAATAGATGGCGAAAAGGATTAATAAAAAGGTGGCTATTATTGGGACAGCCGTTTTGCTGGTGATGTTCGTTGTTGTTTTGATGTTCGCCGAAGAGAAGGATTTATTTTCATCTCAGGCAAAATTGCTTGAAGACGGAGATGCCGCAAGGACCGCGGGTGAATATAAAGAGGCAGCAAAAAAATACCATCGCGCCAAATCACGTGCGAAAAATGATGAATTGCGTCTTGTGTCGTTAAACAAGCTTGTCGATTTATACCTTGAACAAGAGGAATGGCCTTCACTTCGCGGGACATGGGGAGAAATTCTGCAATTAGAACCTGAAAATCTGGCTGTAAGATATGCAAATGTAAAGTACAAATATATTATCGCCGACAGCGGTTATTCCGGCTATTGGCCTGATATCGAAAAGGAAGCAACTGATTTTCTTGATATTGTCCAAAGTAGCGGTTTGATGAATCAGGATACAGCGGAATGGGAGAGGCCCGAATACGGCCAAATCGGTTTTGTCCATGAATCTCTTGCCGGTTCCGACGGTATACAGAGAATCGGACAGTATTTATATCTGCTGAGAGGCAGAGCCAGGTTGGAAATGGTTTCAAGGGGATCTGTTACCGAACCGGATAAAGTTTTGGATGATGCTATAGCCGACCTTGAAAAAGCTAAGGAACTTGACCCGACAAATACGGCTGTGGCATGGCAGCTTGCTCAGGCGTTTATGCTGAGAGGAGATTTACTTGCTTCTCGCGGAAATTTTGAAGAACGTGATAAAGCACTTGATCTCGCCATCAGTATAGTCAAAGAGACCGCAGAGAAATCGCCTCAGGATTATAAGGGCGATATCAATTTACTTTTACTTAACCAAAGAACCCTGGTGTCCCGGGATATTAATAGCGTACTTACTCTTGAACCTGATTACATTCGTTTGACAGAAAAATTTCCTGATGAGCCACAGGTCTTTGCGCTCGTAGCCAGTTATTATAAAAACCTGGGGCCGAAATTCGTAGATAAGGCCATAGAAAATATTAATAAAGCCAGACAGTTAGACCCAAACAATGTGGCATATATAGTGTCCGCGGCTGATTCGTATCATATCAAAGCCGATGTGGATGGTGATGAATCATTAACAAGTAAAGCAATTTCGATTTTGAGGGATGCTGTTAATTATCCCGGTGCACAGGATACAAAAGGTCCGCAAATTTACATACATTTAAGTAACAAGTATTCGGTTTATTATGGACTTGCTACCGTTTACTTCGATACTTTATTGTACTCGCCGCAAAAGTTATCGAACGAAAAAAGACAGCAAATGCTTGAAGATGCGGAGGATATCGTTCACCAAATTGAACAGCTCCGCGGCAGCGGCGAAGATCCGATTGTTTTGAAGTGGCAGGGTTTTCTTGACCTTGCAAAGGGTAATAGAATGCAGGCTATTCAAAAGTTGTATTCCGTTTATCAGCGGCTGAATGCTTCGGACAGTATGGATACGCAGCTTGCATATGCTTTGGCAAAAGAGTTCGAAAATACAAACGAACTCGGTGCGGCCGCCGATTTTTACACAAGTGCTTTTAGGTTTAGGGTAAATGATAAAAGCCGAAGTGACAGTATAGACCGCCGAAAACCGTCAGCAGTCCTGGGGCTGGTTCGGGTTCTGCTCCGGTTAAACTTGCCCTCAAATGCTGTATCGTTGTTGAATTATTATGAAAATTACTTTAATGCCGATTCTCAGAGTCGGGTGTTGATGGTAGAAGCTCTAAACGCCGCTGGAAATTTTGAGCAGGCTCGTAAAATTTTAGATGAAGGAAATATCGAATCTGGGGAAAAACTCAGGCTCGAAGCAGACCTTCTCCAGAGAAAAATTCAAACGGCATATAGGCAACTCGATATGCAGCGTTTAGCCGAAGATACAGAGACCCCCGGCGGAGACGACCAGGCTGATAAAATTGATGTGCAAAAAACGGAAGAGCTAATGCGTTCGGATAATGAACGTCTTGCCGGGTACGTTAAAGAGATATTAAAGGTAGACCCGAATCTGACAACGGATTCGCAGGTCTTAGTCGTTTGCAGAATTTATCTGCAGAATGACCAAAAAGACAAGGCTCTTGAAATAGCCCGCCTTTTTCTTGATAAATTTCCAATAAATCTGTCCGTTAGAAATTTCGTGAAATCAGTTGAACTGGGTGATGAGCAATATAGTCAGCATTTCACTGAACTTTCTGTAAAGGTATTAGAAGAGATTGAAAACCCGGCTGACAGGGCGTTATCGCTTGGAATGTTTTTCGCCGGCCGGAATGATGTCAATGAGGCGGCTGTTCAGTTCACAAAGGTGCTGGATGAATTTGAAACAAAAGCATCTGAATTGGACGAGCGGGATACGCTTCGTAATCAAGCCTACATTGCGCACGATTATCTTTTCGAGTATGCAATGCGAAAACCGGAAATGGATAAGGCTGAACAGCTTATCAGTGTTGCACAAAAGTATAATTTTGACCAGTGCCAGGGAAACTTTTATAGAGCACGTTTAAATGCTAAAAATGAAAAGTATGAACAGGCATTAGAAATGATTGAGCAATGTCTTAAGACCAAGCCTGTTTCTTCGCAGTTTCTTGCTCTAAGAGGTCAAGTCAAAGAGGCACTCGGCAGAACAAATGAAGCCGTTATCGATTTAAAACAGGCGTTAGCGTTCAGTCCGCTTAGTCCCAACATCAACAGGGCGTTAGCCCTGGCGTTATACAGAAGGTATATTGCTCTTGGCGACAATACTTCCACAGACCAGTATATAGAGGTCAAGGATGCACTTCAAAGGGCGGCTGTGACTAACCAAACCGATATGCAGTTGTCCAGTCTTTATGCCGAATTTATGGGCGAATCTGATTCTGAAAATGCGTTGGCTTTGCGGCAACGGTTATTCCGTTTGTCGCCCACTGTTCAAAATGCGGTTTTGCTTGGAAATATTGCTTTAGAAATTTCCATGGAAAAAACCGAAGGAGAAGAAAAACAGGCATTGTTGGAAATCGCATCCAGTGCATACAAGGACGCCTTAAAAATTGACCCTGCCAACGCAGCGGCAATCGCCAGTTACGCCAATTTCTGCCGCGAAACAGACCGGCCGGATGAAGCAGAAAAAATTATCAGCGAAAGTAATAATGAGAATTTGCAGTGGAAATATTATTTAAGTACCGCTCAGTACGACAAAGCCAAACCGATTATGGAACGGCTATATGCCGCAGACCCGCAAAATATAGAACTGCTTACGGGGTTTGTAAGTATAGCCAGAATTACAGGCAACAAAGAAGATATGAAGAAGTATTCCGAGCTTCTTATTCAGGCGGATGATAGTATTGACAATAATCTTAGCCAGATACAGGGTTATATAATAATTGGTTTAATCGATGAAGCGGAAAATAAGCTGCAAAGCTTTTTGGAAAAATATCCTGATGAACCGATTGGTCAATTGCTTCAGGCTTCGCTTCTTACAAGAACAGGCAAACTCGAAGAAGCGTTAGTATCACTAATGAAGCTGTCGAAAAAGACCAGACAAATGCAAGGGGATGGTTGCTGAGAGGTGAAATTAACAGGCTTTTAGGCAATTACACCCAGGCTATAAATGACCTTGTTAAAAGTAAATCTCTGAACGATAATCCTGAGGTCCGAATTGCGTTAGCACAATCATACCTTGCTTCAGGCAGAGCTTCGGATTCGATACTGGAGCTTGCGTCAATAATCGATGACCCGGAAACGCCCGAACAGGCCAGACTGTTGTACGAAGCAATATATTCACGCTCTGGTAATGCCAATGCGTTATGGGGATTCTATCGACAGATGATTAATGTATTCCCTGATAATCAAATATGGGTGATTAAAGCGGCTTCACTTGCTGAGAAGCAAGGTAATTATGATGTCGCTCAAAAAATGTATTTGGGAGCGTGGGAAAATTCCGTTAAACAGGGAATGCCGAATCCGAGTATTCTTGATTCATATCTGACATCGCTGATTAACAGTAATCAGTTCCAAAAAGCTCTTGATGAAAGCTCGAAGTATGTCGATTCGGAATTTGCTTCTGTAGCTATGGTCAACATCGGTACGGTCAAAGCCAAAATGAACGACCGTGAAGGAGCTTCGCAATATTATTTAAAGGCTGTAGACAGGGAACAGAATCGCCCAAATATTGTGATGAGTATTCTTAGGACGATGTATAATAATTTGGGTGATAAAGAAGTAAAACAGTACTGCAATCAGAAACTTGCTGAAAATCCGGATTCCATCGTTGCAAATTACGTCTTATATTATTTGGCACGCAATGATGGAGAATACAACCAGGCGGTCAGGTATCTTGAAAAATGTATCGCAAATAGTGAGCCTGATTCGCAGGATTAT
>JBBABK010000034.1:0-7823 GCA_041657685.1 Phycisphaerae bacterium
CCTATCCCCTTAAACCCTATGTTTATTGAGGATACATCTTTTGTGCCCGGTATGGAGATAAATTCACAGAAAGCTGTTTGGCCCGGACAAGAAGATGATGCTTTACAGGGACGACATCTTAACAAAACAGTAAACGTTGGATTTGTGGACGGTCATATTGAAAATGTGAAGGCGGATAAATTGTTGGTGGAAAAAATTGGGGAGCAGTATAAAAACCTCTGGCCCTTGTGGAGTCCAAGGTAGTTTTTTTACTGCAGCAAATCTTTAATTTGATTTTCAGTACAATACTCTATTAACGTAAGTGTCTCTAATTCGAATTTATTCGAATTTTTGTTATATCGATAAAATTCCGTCCGCAACGGTCTGTTTGTGGATTTTTCAACGAAACCTCGCCATTTCATTTGAATTAAAGTTTGGTCTTCCATTTGTTTTGTCCAGCTTAACTCATAAATTTGCACTTTGGGAATATCATTTGGTCCGGAGTCGTTTGATATCATCCATTCGGCATCCGGCGGCACCTGGGATATGTCTTCGAAAGGCATAAAGCCCACGAAACTTTGTATTCTTTTTTGTATCAAAGCTGATTGTTGTTCGTTAATGGAGATTATTTCCGTGCCTGGATAAGCAGTTAATTTGATAATTTTCAGTTTATTGGGAACGTCCCAGGCAATAAAACCGTTTTCATCTTTTAGTGCGTAGATGCCGAGACTTTTAGAAGCCCATTTTTCCTGTAAAGGCTCGTTGTTTTCCGGAGAGAATATCCGGATGTGTACATTAGACGCATTTTGAATAGCCTCGTACACCTTTTGGATAGTCAATGCGGTCGCGGCCGGCATAATATGCAAGAGCAGAGATACAGCGAAAACTATACACGCTGCAACTCCGGCTTTTACCGTGTAATTAAACCATTGATTAGTATGATGAGATTTACGAATAAATTTTCGCTGTTCGCAATTATCTTTTATTGGCTTTATGGTCTTAATTTTTACAGGAAAACCTTCATACTTATTCTCAGTACTCGTTTGAGTTTGTGATTTCTGGGTATTATCCAGTTCACAAATGGTTATTATTCCGGAATTTGGCCTTTGTTTAATAGCATAAATGAGTTGGTGTAAATCCTGAATTTTCTGAAGATAATCAGCACATTCTTTAAATTCATCTGCGAAAGATTTTTTGAATTCAACATACTGGTCGTGAGAGGCAGCCAAAACGTACGGATAACAGCAATCAAAAACATCCGAGAATGTGACCGAATCACATGAAAGTGCTGACTGCACATTTTTTTCACGTAGAATTTTAATAGTTTCTGCTCTGAGCTTGTAAATCAATGATTGACAAGAACTGCAGCAGCACAGATGTTTCACTACGTCCGGTTCTATTTTATCCCAGTTAAGTTCGACATAATTTTTTATTGCAGATGCCGCAACTGAACATTCTACTGTTTCAACAGAGGAATCATTACCTAATATGGAACTGAGAGCATCGAGCTGTTTCGCGGGAAGGGACATACTGCGTATTGTTGCAAGGTCGCTTTTGCACAGGTCGCAGTGGTCGATATGGACTGTTATTGGAGTAGGAATTTTTACTTCAAGCGGCTGTTTCAAAATAGATGGGAAGAGCCGTCTGGCGGCCGCACAATCTACTTTCTTTCCGAAATAAGCGAAATGACACTCAAGTGAGCGTATTTGAAAATTTAGTGATTCACTGCTGTCCGAAGCGTCGGGGGAAAGCTGTTTTTTTAATGCATCTAACCGGCTTTTGCAGCACCCGCAGGATTCCAGATGGGTCTTTATTTGTTCGGGCACGTTTCCGTAATCTTCACCGAGCAGCCATCCCAGATAATACTGTTCTGCATTATCGCAGATATTATTTTTTTCTTCATCAATGCTCATATTTACTCGCTTTTATGGTTTAAACACATGCGCAATTTACTTAAGCCTACGCAAATGTACCTGCTGACAGTAGCCGGCTTAACCTTCATTTTTTCAGAAACTTCTTTAATACTGTAATCTTTAAGATACCGCAAAGATATCGCTGTTATTTCATTCGGAGAAAGTAATTCCCACGCTTTCCGGATTATCTCATCTATCCTATCCTCAGAAGAAATAGCGTTTTTAAATTCCCTTTTATTGATGGGTAAATTAGAATTTTTAGTATATTTTTCCAATAAATTACTGTAACGTTTTACTCTGCGGGTGGCGTCTCGTATATCATTGATGATGGAACGGTACAGATATGCCCTTAATTTCGGTCCTTCCAGCGGCACGGGATTGGCTGCCAACGACAAAAAAAAGTCCTGATATAAATCGTCAACAAGAGAAGGATCGCTGGTTTTGTAACGGATTATTCCATAGATAAAATCACCGTGTTTTTCGAAAATATCGGCAGCAAGTGCGACATTATCTTTGGAAAATTTCTCTTCACCCGCCATTAACAGATATCCGGAACCATGCCATAGAATTTATATATAACAAGCACTGGGAAAAATTTAATCTTTTGCCTTTCCTTATAACCCAATAATTATATCAAAATATGCTCAAGATATCAAACGTTTGTGTCAGAATACATTGTCATTCAATCGTAAATCACTCGTAAAGTTCACCCGGTGTTTGCCTCTGATTCCGGGCCTGTTCTGGTTCATTTTTTGCAAAATTCTGTGATGTCTCGCTACTGTTTTATGCATCGATTTTTATGCAAAGAAACAGACAACTTTTTGAGATACCACGTCCGACATAATTTGCAGATGGTTTGAATCAGCCTCATATACTTTAACAACATCTTCATACTTATTTTCTTCAGGGAGGAGAGCGGCAAGTAAATTCGGCATTTCAAAAAATTTATTCTTGCGGAATATCACATTTTGTTTCTGCGGAAAAAGAGCGACATAGAAGATATCGCTTTCGACCAAATCCTGGAAGAAATGCGTGCCGAATGAAAGTTCGGGCATCAGGTTTCCGCCTTCATAGGCAATCTCCGCAAGTACGGTTATATTGTTGATTTCGGCAAAACTGACAGGCACGCCGAGGCTCGGAGTCGTTGTGCCCCATCTGCCGGGTCCAATCAAAAGTGTCGGGGTTAACTGCCTGCTTATCTTTTTATTTAATTTTCCTATTAATCTCGCGATACTGTACTTCTGCGTAACCGGAATTTCTATATAAGCCTGTGGGTCGACATAAATAATTCTTTTGATGGGCTGAGAGATGCTGCCTCCCATCGTATATCCCTGTGACGCGAAAAGTATTTTTTCGGATTCGATATTTTCCGGAATCCGTGCGCCCGATTTTAATCCTTTAGTCTGTAAAGGCCTGCATTGAACAAGGTTGATTTTAAAATTATCATCATCTGTAAAGTTGACCGTGAACTCTATATCCAGCGGATATTGATAGCGTTCTTCAAGGGTTTTTAGCAGCTTCTGCATTATTTGCGCAAAGTTTGTTTGTGAAAGAAGTTTATCAAAATTCAAAACCAGCACCCTTTGGTCCGGCATACCCAGTTCTCTTATTTTCCGCTCGGTTTGGTAATCCGGACTGGCTAACAGGTCTAATTTCAGGTTTGGATTTTCCTTCAGCAAATCAGTCAGGCTGACTGTCTTTAAAAGGTTCTGGTTTAAATCGAGAAGGTCGACATTATGCTGCGAGAATTTGGCCGCGTCTCCTCTTTCGGCGTAAGGATGCGACAAAGGCTGGTCCAAAGCAATTACCTGCGGATAATCGTCCTCAACCCGTTCGACCGCCCTTGTACCCAGACCAAAGACAAGTCTCAGCATACCTGCTTTCGGGTCGAGCTCCGATTTCCATACAAAAGTATTATACGAGACGCCGACGCCGGCTAAATCCGGAAAAAAATAGTTTTGCTTGTAAGAACCTGATACTCGCTGAACAAGCAGAGCCATTTGTTCGTCCTGCTGGTCAAGGCCTCTCTGTAAGCGGTACGCGAGCGCATCTTCATCCATCGTGCTGGCATATACTCTTCGCACAGCTTCTTCGAATTCGGCGTAACGCTGTTCGGGGCTGCCCTGATTCACTAAAAATAAACTTTCGTATTTTCCGGCGAACGCGTTACCGAATGAATCTTCCAGCAAACTGCTTGAACGGACAATAATAGGTGACTGGCCGAAATATTCTATCGTCTCCTGAAAACGCTCGCGAACCTGGTTGGGAAATTTACCCCGCAGAAGTTTCTCTTTCATTTCAGGTGCAAGTTCGAAATATCCCTCCTTGGTTTTTTGCTTCATCAGCAGTTTCCACCAGCCGTTTTCAACTATGTAGCTGTAAAAAACATCGGAGCCTACATAAAATGAATCGTGCGGTTCGAGATACGGGTTCCAGTTAAACGATTTGTCCAGCAGCAGGATTTTTTGGGCAAGCAGCATCCCGACTGCTTTGCCGCCGATGTAACCGCTTCCAATCAGCCTGTTTTTTATTTTTATCAAATCTTCAAGAGACAAATTGTTTCGAATCAATTCTGAAATTCTTTTTTCTTTTCCGACCATTATTCTGCAAAGTTCCTGAACGAGTTCTTTAACGTCTTTCGAACTGGAAGGTGTTTTTGCCAGGGTCTCAGCTTTCATAAACAGGCGGTCCCAGTAGTCGAGAATTCTGGCTGAACCGTTCATATTTTTCTGGGAAATGTGTGATAGCAACCTGCTCGCGTCGATACTGTTTATCAGCGGCGTAAATTCGTCATTCTGCTGCAGGTGAGGCAAAAACATTGTCGGCGAATAGCGATTCCATACCTTCAGCGGATGAACATAAAATTTTCCGTCAAAATCATAGACGTCCAAAAGGAGCTGAGTTGTTTCGCGAATGCGGGCAACGGTCTGGAAGGAATGGTAATGTCGCAGAATTGCGAAATAAGCAATTGTGTCCAGCTCGAAAAGGTATGGACACGTAACCAAAAAGAAATTTCCGACCATCAAATCTGTCGCCCATGCACTTAATAAGTCTGAAAGACAATCGAACAAATAGTAGGCTCCAAAGCCCTCTTTGGAAATTATGGTGTGAACCTGTGTGGAAAAACTTTCGAATCCGCCTTTCGCATCGAGCTGGTATATCGTGACACCCTGCTGATTTTCGATTAAGGGACCGTGTTGGGCGAACCTCATATAGATAACGTTCCGTTTGTCATCCAAAGCCTTTTTTATATACGGCTTAACGAAGTGTTTGTAATCTTCTATGCTGTCAACCTGCCAGACTACGTTATCGCCTTTTTTCAAATCACAAAGTATTTTATCCAGGCCTTCAAGACCCGTACTTGCCCATGCAGTCATAATCAACCTTTCTTTTTGCTGTACGGCTTACAGTCAATTCCCAATTCTTTGACTTTATATCTTATGATTCTCGCGGTGGTTTTTAAATCACGGGCTGCCGCCGCGGTATTTCCGTTGCATCGTTTGAGTGCGTCAACGATTATATCGCGTTCGAACAAATTGACTCTTTCCGTATATGAGCCTGTTCCGACAGTTCCGGATGAGCTTGATGTCTGAAGTGTCGGGGGCAGGTGGTGCCCGTGAATGACCCCGTCATTGCTCAAAAGCACCGCCCGTTCGATACAGTTCTCAAGCTCCCGGACATTTCCGGGCCAGTGATACGAGACCATCATATTAATAGCCGGCGTGCTGATTCGCCGAACTTTTTTTCCCATTTTTTTGGAATACTGCTCGACAAAATAGTTGGCGAGCAGCAGGATGTCATCTCTGCGTTTTCGCAGCGGGGGCAGGAATATTGGAAATACATTAATGCGGTAATATAAGTCCTGCCTGAATGTTCCCTGGTCGACGAATTTTTCCAGGTCGCGGTTTGTAGCAGTTATTATTCTTGCGTTTGTTTTCATCGTCCGGTTGCTGCCCACGCGTTCGAATTCTCTTTCCTGCAGCACACGAAGCAGCTTCACCTGAACCGAAGGAGAAAAATCGCCGATTTCATCGAGAAAAATTGTTCCGTCATTAGCTTCTTCAAGCCTGCCTTTTCGTGTTTGTATCGCGCCGGTAAAAGCGCCTTTTTCGTGACCAAATAATTCACTTTCAAGCAGATTTTCATTCAGGGCCGCACAGTTAATCTTTAAAAAAGGCCCGTTGCTTCTTGAACTGGAAAAATGAATGGCGTGGGCGACCAGCTCTTTGCCGGTGCCGGATTCGCCGCGTATTAGTACTGTCGTATTGCTGCCGGCTACCTGGTGTATCTGGCTGTACACATCACGCATCGCGTTGGAATTGCCTATTATATTTTCGGGGCGAAACCTGTTTTCCAGTTCGTTGCGCAGGCGGAGATTTTCATCTTCTAATTCGCGTCGTTCGATTGCCGCCTCTCGCCTGACTCTCAAATCGTTCGCAATCATACTCGCGACGATAGTCAATAGCCACATTCCCTCATTGAGCGAGGCTGTTTCGCTGTAAGGCCTGTCAACCGAAATTGTGCCGATGATGTCATTGCCGATTGAAATGGGCACGCAAATAAAACTTAAATCCTGCTTGGTTACATTCCATCTTTCAAACCGGTTTAAAAAAAGCGGTTCACGAGAGACCTTTGGAATTACCATCGCTTTTCCGGTGTGCATCACTTTGCCGGTTACGCCTTCTCCGATTCTATATGTTATTTTTCGACTCTGTTCCTGTGAGAGATTATGAACAGCTTCAATCCTGATTTCGTTACCGTCCGGCGAGAGAAGCGTAATAGTGCCCCTGTTCAGGCCGAGCTCGTTATCCAACAGTTCTAAAACCTTTGCAAACGATTCTTGCCCGCGTGTTCCTTCAGCCAGTATCAGGCTTACCTTATACAGGCTTTCAAGTTGATTAACCTGGCTTAGCGGATGCACATCATTTTTCCAAACTACTCGTTTGGTCATTTTATCAAGACTCCTTATTGCCACAATGACATTATTGTAACATTGTGCGTTTGAATCGGCAAGGTTTTATTAAAAGCTATAGTGCGTATTTAGCTAAGTTATTGAATTCTAAGAAGTTATCAATTTTAACATTTATCCGTTTAGATTTAAAGCATTCTTTTTCGGTAAAATGTGGAAGCTGAATGAAAATACATTTATGTAATATCAATTTGAGAAGTGACATAAATGTCACGTTATTTTGTGCTTTAGGAAAAGCGATTAAATAACTAAGTCTTTGTTTAGCAAGGACTTAGGCTATTTTCAATCCTTTGGCATACGTTTTGCTCATTATTATAGTATTTTGGGCGCGTGTAAGGAAGGGTAAATATGAAAAAAATTGGCTTGGTCTCTGTGTTAATCGCAATCGGATTGACCACTTGTGCATTTGGGGCTGACGACAGCAGTGAGCTTGCAGATGTTATCCGGGGGCTTGATACCGTATGGGTGTTACTGGGCGCTTTTTTGGTTTTCTTTATGCAGGCCGGTTTTGGAATGGTGGAAGCCGGTTTTATCAGGGCAAAAAACACTTGCAACATCCTGACCAAAAACTTCCTGGATTTCTGTATGGCTTCGCTGGGATTTTTCATTATTGGATATGCCTTGATGTTCGGGGGCGGCAACGGATTTATAGGGGTCAAGGGATGGTTTTTGTTTGGTCTTGAACCGGTAGTAAACGGAATACCGCTTTATGCGTTCTGGCTGTTCCAGGCTGCTTTTTGCGGAGCCGCGGCTACCATCGTAGCCGGCGGAATGGCAGAAAGAATGCGATTTCCCGCGTATCTTATTTATTCGTTTTTAATCTCGGCGTTTATCTATCCCGTCGTCGGCCATTGGATTTGGGGAGGCGGTTGGCTAAGCGAAATGGGATTTGCGGATTTCGCAGGTTCGACCGTGGTTCATACGGTGGGCGGATTCGCAGCTTTAGTAGGGACATCGATTTT
>JBBABK010000034.1:7837-12658 GCA_041657685.1 Phycisphaerae bacterium
GCCGCGAGAAGGCAAATACGCGCTCGACGGCAAGCCAAATGTTATTGCAGGTCATAACATCCCGTTGGCATCTTTGGGTGTATTTATCCTGTGGTTCGGCTGGTTTGGTTTCAACGCAGGCTCGACGCTTTCCGTAGGCGACGGTTCGTTAATCGGAAGAGTCGCGCTTAATACCAATCTCGCAGCGGCAATAGGCGGCATCGTTGCGATGGCTACGGTTTGGAAAAGAGTGGGCAAGCCGGATTTATCGATGGCGATGAACGGCGCTTTGGCAGGCCTTGTGGCAATTACCGCGCCGTGTGCCTATGTTGAGCCTTGGGCCGCATTGGTTATTGGTGCAGCGGCCGGGTATATAGTCATCAGAGGAGTCGAACTGCTTGATAAACTGCAAATCGATGACCCTGTCGGTGCGGTTCCCGTTCACGGAATGTGCGGAGTTTGGGGGACGCTTTGTATCGGAATTTTTGGCAAGGCATCACTGGGGCTGGCTAATAACGGATTTGTCTACGGCGGAAATCCAATGCAGTTAGGCATCCAGATGGTCGGCAGTGTCAGCACTGTAGCTTTTGTTCTTGTCAGTATGGGAATAATTTTTAAATTAATCGATATCACAATCGGCCTGCGAGTAAGCAGGACCGAAGAACTCAGGGGTCTTGATATCGGCGAGCACGGAATGGAAGCCTACGAGGGTTTCCAGATATTCAGCACAAGGTAATTTAAAAAGAGAAAATTATGAAATTGATAATAGCGTACATTCAGCCGCACAAACTAAATGATGTTAAACAAGCCCTGTATAAGGCCGAGGTAGGCAAGATGTCCGTGACCAATGCTTTAGGCTGCGGCGAACAGCACGGCTATGAGGAGAGCTACAGGGGCATCAAGTTCGAGGTGAATCTGCTCAAAAAAGTCAGGCTGGAAATTGCAGTGAATGAAATTTTTGTCGAACGGACAATCGAAGCGATTGTCGAAGGCGCACGAACGGGCCAGATTGGTGACGGCAAAATACTTGTCCTGACGCTGGATGAATGCGTTCGGATTCGTACTGGTGAAAGAGGCGGTAAAGCGATTGGTTAAACGAAATCAGGAAATAAAAATAGTTTAAATAGCAGGAGTTCAAAGGTGGATAAAGTTACTGAAATTTTTGGTTCGAATGTTTTTAACGACGTGATTATGCAGCAGCGACTGCCGAAAGAAATCTACAGGTCGCTTAAGAAAACGATTCAGGGGCATCAGCCTCTCGACCCGTCGACCGCGGATGTGATTGCAAACGCGATGAAGGACTGGGCAATTGAAAAAGGCGCAACGCACTTTTGCCACTGGTTCCAGCCGATGACCGGACTCACGGCTGAAAAACACGACTCGTTCATTTCGCCTGCCTCTAATGGCAGGACGATGATGGAGTTCAGCGGCAAGGAGTTGATAAAAGGCGAACCCGATGCGTCTTCATTCCCGTCGGGTGGTTTGCGGGCGACCTTCGAAGCCCGCGGATACACCGCGTGGGATTGCACGTCGCCTGTCTTTGTAAAGAAAAAAGGCGAGAGCACGATTTTATACATACCCTGTGCTTTTTGCTCCTATACCGGCGAAGCAATGGATAAGAAAACGCCGTTGCTGCGTTCGATGGATGCGTTGAATAAGCAGGCGATTCGTGTTCTCAGTTTACTCGGAAATACCTCATCGAAAAAGGTGATTGCAACACTGGGACCTGAACAGGAGTATTTCCTTATTGACCGTTCGTTTTTTGAAAAGCGTTTGGACCTGGTCCTGACGGGCCGAACGTTATTTGGTGCGCCGTCGCCGAGGGGACAGGAACTGGAAGACCATTATTTCGGGGCATTGCACGAACGGGTTGCATCGTTTATGGGAGAGCTTAACGTCGAACTCTGGAGACTTGGTGTATCAGCCAAAACCCAGCACAACGAGGTTGCTCCGTCACAATACGAATTAGCGCCGGTTTTCGCGACGGTCAATATCGCGACCGACCATAATCAGTTAGTTATGGAAACGATGCAGACGGTCGCATTGCATCACGGTTTTGTTTGCCTGCTGCACGAAAAGCCGTTCGCCGGCGTCAACGGCTCGGGTAAGCACAATAACTGGAGTATGGTCACAGATGACGGCTATAATCTTCTCGACCCCGGCAATACTCCGCACGACAATATGGTTTTCCTCGTATTTTTGTGTGCCGTTATCAAGGCGGTGGATAAATACGCGAAAATATTACGTGCCAGCGTCGCCAATGCCGGCAATGAACATCGTCTCGGCGCCAATGAAGCGCCGCCTGCGATTGTTTCGATTTTCCTCGGCGACCAGCTGACCGATATAATCGACCAGATTGCCGCGGGCTGTGCCAAGTCGTCCAAGCAGGGCGGCGAACTGAAATTAGGTGTATCGACCCTGCCTCCGCTGCCGAAGGACAGCACCGACCGGAATCGAACGTCGCCTTTTGCGTTTACAGGCAATAAGTTCGAGTTCAGAATGGTAGGCTCTTCGCAGTCAACCGCCGGGCCGATGTTTGTGCTCAATACAATCGTGGCAGATGTGCTTTCAGAGATTGCCGATGAGTTGGAAAAAGCCAAAGATATCAAAGCATCGGCTCAGAAAATACTCTGCAAAATTGTAAAAGAGCATCGCCGGGTAATTTATAACGGTGATAATTATATACCCGAATGGGTCCAAGAAGCGGAAAAACGAGGACTCGCGAATATGCGGTCGTCCGTTGAATCGCTTAATTCCATAATGGACAAGGAAAATGTTGCGCTTTTCTCAAAGCACAAAGTTCTGAGCAAAGCCGAGCTGCACGCACGAATGGACATTCTCCTTGAGGTGTACAATAAAATGATTAACATCGAGGCCCTTACGATGCTGAATATGGCTAAAAGGCAAATTTTGCCGGCCGCTGTTGAATATTCCGGCCGTTTAGCGGGGGTTGTCAATAACGTAAGCTCCACGGATGTTGACTTTGACGTACAAAAAAGTATGCTGGAGAAAGTCGGCGGTTTAATAAAGCTGCTGCATAGTAGTATTGGAAAACTCGAGTCGGCAGTTGACCAGGTCAATTCTGTCAAAGGTGTTTCCAAACGTGCCTCACAATATCACGATATTGTCAAGCCGGCTATGCAGGATGTACGCAGCGCGGCAGATGAGCTTGAAAAGATTGTTGGTGTGAAATATTGGCCGCTGCCGACTTATGCTGAAATGTTGTTTTTAAAATAAAATATCAGGAAGAATCAGGAATAAAGTGACTCTTAAATTAAAAGACCGAGGTCTGTACGAGGTCCGCCGGGAGCACGACGGTTGCGGTATCGGTGCAGTTGTAAATATCAACGGCAGGCGGGACCATTCTATCATCGAATATGGCAAGCAGATTCTGATAAATCTGCATCATCGCGGAGCGGCCGGTGCCGACGAAGTGACCGGCGACGGAGCGGGCATTTTGTTCCAGATTCCTCACGAATTTTTCGCCTCTGAATGTGACAGGTTAGCTATTCCACTGCCCGAGCTTTCCAAATATGGCGTAGGAATGATATTTTGCCCGCGGGACCAGGAGCTTGGCAGTAAATGCGAAGAGGTTCTCGAAGCCGCGATTTCGCATTATGGAATGAAAGTGTTAGGCTGGCGGGATGTGCCAACCTCCAATAAATGCCTTGGTCAAATCGCACTTGATTCTGAACCTGTAATAAAACAGATTTTTGTCGATGGGGCAGGACTGCAAAATGAGCTCCTTGAACAGAAATTATATTTGGCCCGCAAGCGAGCTGAAAAACTTGTCAGGAAAAATTTCGGCCAAAATAGTCAGGATTTTTATGTGGCTTCGCTGTCCTGCAGGACAATCTGCTACAAGGGAATGTTTATGGCGTGGCAGCTTTTTGCGTATTATCCCGACCTTGCCGAGAAAAATGTCAAGTCAGCCCTTGCGCTTGTCCATCAGCGATACAGCACCAACACATTTCCGAGCTGGCAGTTGGCACAGCCGCTGAGGTGCATCGCGCATAATGGAGAAATAAATACGCTCAGCGGAAATCGCAACTGGATGCAGGCGCGTCAAATGAAAATGTCCAGCCCGGTTTTCGGTGATGATATCGATGATTTGTTTCCGATTCTAAATCCCGAGGCGAGTGACTCGGCGTGTTTTGACAATGTGCTCGAACTGCTGGCTCGGGCCGGACGGAGTATGCCTCATTCGATAATGATGATGATACCAGAGGCGTTCGGAGCGCGCTATCACATCAGTACGGATAAACGCGCCTTTTACGAGTATCACGCCACTATAATGGAGCCTTGGGACGGCCCGGCCGCGATTACGTTCACCGACGGGCGAATTGTCGGCGGAACACTCGACCGCAACGGCCTTCGTCCCTGCCGCTGGCTTGTAACAACAGACGGCTTGGTTGTGATGGCAAGCGAGGCGGGCGTTGTGGAATTCCCGCCCGAAAAAATCCAAAGAAAAGGGCGTCTTCAGCCAGGCCATATGTTTCTTGTCGATACGGTCGAAGGCAGAATAATTTCCGACACAGAAATAAAAAGCAAAATTGCCCGGCAAAAACCTTATCGCAGATGGCTCGACGAAAATAAGATTGAGCTTCGCGGCCTGTTCGACGTTCCCAAACCGGTATCCACTAATCAGGATACTTTTGTACAGCGGCTGCGGCTGTTCGGATACAATCGTGAAGAGTTGAAAATGATTCTGCTGCCGATGGCTTTGAACGCACAGGAACCGGTCGGCTCTATGGGTAACGATGCGCCGCTGGCGGTCCTTTCCGACAGACCGAAACTTCTGTTCAATTATTTCAGACAGCTTTTTGCCCAGGTGACTAATCC
>JBBABK010000035.1:0-3701 GCA_041657685.1 Phycisphaerae bacterium
TGGTGTCCGCCAATGATGCGCCAGCGTCGCCGTCATAAACCTGCGAAGGCGGAGAAAATGCGTCGTAATCCCCGTTCGACAGAATAACTTTATCGCCGGGCTGTACGACGGATTGGGCTTTGGCAACGGTTCTCCACGGCGAATTGCTTGTACCTGAATCTGAATCGTCGCCGTTAACCGCGTCGAGATAATAGGTTTCGCAAAATGCAAATGTGGTTAAAAAGATGAGTAGAAGAGCAGAGACAATCTTACATCTGTGCATAAAAACACCCCCAACAAATCAGGCATAAAAACGTTTGGCAGCAAAAGGCTGCCGGAGATGGTGCCCTTTTAAACCTCCGTTAAAGGGCATAAGACGTTCTCACGCCAAGTCCATTTTTCTGATTTGCAGCCTTTGCGGTCTACCAAGAAGCCGCGCGGACTGTTTTTAATGGAATTGCTCTTCCATCAACCCCAAAGCAGTTTACCACAGTTTGAAAGAAAAAACAAGAGTAATATTGGACGTTAAATTCCTAATTTGAGGAGGGGATTTTTAGGACCTTGAAAAACAAATACTTAGGTTGAGCAGCCTGCGAAAAGATTTTTAGACAAAGTTTTTTTAATCAGCGTTTTAAATAACTTATAAGTTTTTTATCGAGCAGCGGCGGCTGGGTTACGGATGATTTTACCGGCAGGGGTTTGTTATGCCGGGCTGATTCGTGAATTGTCTGCATAATGTCAACAACGTGTGCGGCCAGTTTTCCGTTTGTCAGATGTTCTTTTTTATTATCCATTGCACGAGTCATTTGTGCTAAGCCGAAACCACGTTGAATGTGCGGCAATTCAAAGTCCAGGGTTTGGGCAGTCCAGATATATTGCTGATTTTTGTCGTAATGTCCCTGCGTAATACTGACGGCGGTGTCGAAATAGTTCGGGTCCTTAATGAATAACGTCGCATCCGTCCCGTGAACTTCGATACCGCTGTGCCTTGAAGCTCTGACTTCAAAGCTCATCGCGAGGCTGCAGATAACTCCGGATTTTAATGTGAGTACGGCCAAAACGTGTGTGGGTACTTCGACGCGGATTTTTTTCCCATATTTTGGTTTAGATGTAATTGTGCGCTGCGGGATATTTGTTGAAGCTGAACCGAAGACGGATTTGACGGGGCCGAGCAGATAGACCAGTGCGGTAAGATAGTATGGGCCCATATCGAAGAGCGGCCCGCCGCCGGGCTTATAATAAAATTCCGGATTCGGATGCCAGTGTTCGACGCCAGGGCTTTGCATAAAGAGGGCGGCGTGCAGCGGCGTGCCGATGCCGTTTGTATCTATAATCCTGCGGCTTGTCTGGATGGCGGGGCCGAGGAAGGTATCGGGCGCGCAGCCGATGCGGAGGTTTTTTTTGTCCGCTGCCTGGAGCAGCTTTTTGCACTGGTCGCGGGTGAATGCGAGAGGTTTTTCGTTATAGACGTGCTTGCCGGCCTTTAGTGCGGCCAGTGCAAGGTCATAATGAGCGTCAGGTGTTGTGAGGTTCAAAATGATATCAATATTTTTATCAGCGAGCAGTTCATTGACTGAGCAAACTTTCGGGATTGAGTGGTGCCTTGCTTTTTTTTCGATGCTCGACGGATGGCGAGTTGCGACGGCGGTTACGTTAAGATTGGGGATGTGTTTTATAGTGTCGAGATATTGCGCGGCGATGTCGCCGCAGCCGATAAGGCCTATATTGTAGTTTTTATTTTTCATTGTTTACCTGTTCATTTTTTGGTCTGTGTTTCCAGCGGCGATGCAGCCACCAGTATTGCGTTGGGTCATCACGGACAAATTTTTCAATCGCGGATGTATATTCCTGCGTAATCCACCTCAACGGGTCGTCTTTGTCTTTCCATTCGTCTGGCATTATGATTCTGTTGACGCCGATTTCGAAATAAAATTTGTTATCGACTCTCCTGCTGTAGCCGACGCCGATGGGGACATTATACTGCATAGCGATAAGTGCGATGCTTTTGTATGTCGATGCCTTTCTGCCGAAGAAGTCCACGAAGATTCCCTTGCGGCCTGCGTCCTGGTCGGCGATAAAGCATACAGTTGCGCCGGATTTCATAAGCGAGTCCATCATCGAGGTAGCGCCTTTTTTGTCGATGATTTTTTGTCCTGCTTCTTCGCGCACGCCGTAAAGGTATCTGCTGATGTACGGATTATCGAGCGGCCTGGCGATGGAATAAATGTTGAATCCGAACAGGCCGAGCATATAACCCATTATTTCGAAATTGGCATAGTGGGCGGCAACCATCAGTATTCCTTTTTCCTCTTTCATCAGCCATTTGGCGTGCTCGGCGGTGGTGAAATACGAATACTGTCGCCAGTTGTCTTTGCGGACGAGTTTCGGTGTGTACAATACGTCAACAGCGAGCATTGCGATTTGCTCGAAGGAGCGACGTCCTGTTTCGATATACCACTTTTCTGATTTATCGGGATAGCTTGCTCGGAGGTTATCGAGCGCGCGTTTTCGGCCTCGGTGATAGTGTTTCCAGAGCAGCCGGCCGAGAAATGCGGCGGTCTTGAGATTGCGTTCGACGCTGAACAGAAATAGAAACGCGACCAGCCCGCGCAGCGCGATATACTGCAGCCAATCGATTATCGGATTGTGCTTTTTTCTTTTTTTCTTTACTGGTTTATCCGGGACAGCCTCGGCCATAGATGTGAATTGTACGTGCGGCGGGGCCGATGGTCAAGGACGGTGAAAACGCGGAACTTCCTGCGGCCGTTGAGTTTCGCAACCAAAGCTAAAAGCAAATCACACTAAATCATTTAGGCTGTGCCGTTTCCAGCCAGTTCGGCTGAGACAGGAACAGAGTCAGTCTGCTGTATTCGTCCTGTACTGTGCTGAAGAGCACCGGGACATCATTCATATTTTTATCGCGTCCGGCACATTCGAGCTGGTAGGCGTAGTCCGCCAGTTTCTTGGCGCCGATTTGAAGCGATGCGCCTTTGAGGCTGTGTGCGTACATCTTTATATGTTTCGGATTGGACGACTTGATGGCCTCTGCGATGGACTTGATGCAGCGAGGACTGTCTTTGAGAAACATTTTAGCGACTTCTTTAATAACTTCGGGGTCGTCGCATATTTCGGTCACGGCTTTGAAGTCTATCAGCTCATTCGGGTCAATTTGCTCATCCAAAGTAATCGTTTCTTCTTTTTCGCTGCTGCTTTCAAAATCAGTGGCGTTATCGACCATCTTGGTCATCTCCTCAATTTTTGATGATGCTTTATCAAGCTCGTAAGTGATATCCGCCGGCTCAGTTTCTGAATCTTCGACAGGAGCAGGCTGCTGCTGAGATTTCGCACCAATATATGTTTTCAGGGTTTGTTCGAGCTGAGTCCTGTTGATGGGCTTGGAAATGTAATCGTCGCAGCCTGCCGCTATGCATTTTTCTCTGTCGCCTTTCATTGCGTGCGCGGTAACGGCGATAATCGGTTTATCGAAGCCTTTCTCGCGAAGTATTCTTGTTGCGTCGTAGCCGTTCATATTCGGCATCTGGATATCCATAAGAATCAAATCAAATTCTTCGCTCAGAGCCAAATCAATCGCTTTTTTCCCGTCTTCGGCGATAACCGATTCGAGTCCGAGTTTTGTAAGCAGCAGTTTTATAAGGGTCTGGTTTGTGGGAGTATCCTCGGCAACGAGAACTCTGCCGGATAACTGTATATCATCTTTGACC
>JBBABK010000035.1:3711-12616 GCA_041657685.1 Phycisphaerae bacterium
CGGTTTTTCTTTTTTGATTTTCTTGATTTGGTCGTATTTGTTGAAAACCGGCTGAGCTTTGGTATCGACCCCGACCGGTATAATGATCGAGAATTTCGAACCTTTGCCCGGTTCGCTTTGAACGTGTATTTCGCCACCCAGCAGCCCGGTAAGCCTTTTGGTTATTGTTAGGCCCAGTCCGGTAGCGGCTGATTTGCGGTTATGGACGATGGCGACCTGTGTGAATTCCTGGAAGATTTTCTGCTGGTCTTCTTTTGCGATACCGATTCCGGTGTCTTCGACATCAAATCTTATGAAGTCCTTACCATCAGTATTTTCAAAGAAAATGTTTATGAAAATGTGGCCCTTTTCAGTGAAATCAATGGCGTTATAAATCAGATTGGTAAGGCACTGCCGCAGCCGCAGCGGGTCCGTTTTGATAAGGGCCGGCAGGTCGGTTCTCTGGAAAATTCCAAAGTCGAGGCCCTTTTGCATGGCCGGCGGTCTCATCAGTGATTCGACGACGGCAAGCAGGTGTTCGAGCGAGCATTCACTGATATCGAGATTGAATTTGCCCGCCTCGATTTTAGAGAAATCGAGAATGTCATTAATCAGCACCATCATATTCTGCGCGCTTTCGCGTATTATGGCGAGATGACTCTGCTGTTCTTCGGTCAGGTTTTCTTCGGCGAGCACTTCGCTAAGTCCGATGATTGCATTAAGAGGAGTCCTTATTTCGTGACTCATATTGGCAAGGAAATGGTTTTTTGCCAAATCCGCGACTACGGTCTCGTGTTCGTCTTTACTTGTTTTTTGGACTTCTGCTTCGAGTCTGCGGTTGGCGTATTGGAGTTGTGCCTGACTTTGATCCTGTAAATTCGCGAATTTCTTTTCGAGCTCTGATTGAGAAGCCCGGTAAAAATCGGTTTGAGTAACGATGCCTGCGAGCTTTCCGTTGCTGACTACGGGCAGGTGTTTTATTCGCTTTTCATCTATTAACTGAATGGCTTTGGCGATTGTCACGTCGTCACTGAGGCTAATTACCGGCGTGGTCATAATTTGTCCGACGGTGAGGTCGGAATATTGTTTATTTTCCAGGACGATTTTTCGCATAAAGTCGTTGTTCGTAATGATGCCGACGACGCTACCGTCTTTTGTAACGACCATGCAGGTAATCCGTTCCATGGTCATTTTATGAGCTGCTGCGACGACCGACATCTCCGGTTTTACCGTGACGACATTGGTGCTCATTATATCCCGCAGAGTGGCAGGCTGGTTATTTTGCTGCCTCTCACCGGAAGCGAAACTGCTGTTATCTGTGCTTTTCTTGCCCATAGTCGAATCCCCAAATCAAACCCTACCCAATTCCCTCTTCTGCGGTCCTATAATAATTTATGAAAGGACTGATATTTGAAAAAGATATCGGCAGCGGTGTCGGCAGGGTTTAACACGCATTTGAGTGTTTTGCTCAGTGGATTAGCGTACTATTGGAGTTTGACAGTGCATACCGGTGCATTTAGAATGTGCGTCATTAATTTGAAAGGTTGAGCAATGGATTATCAGGATAATAACAACGTTTCAGGCCGGCCTGAAGGCGCGAATCAGGGTCTGCCGCCGCAGATACTGACGGTTATGCAGAAAAATAAAAAAAGCGGCTGGGGTGTATTCTGGGGGATACTGCTTGGGTTATCGGTACTTGCGAACTTCATTTTTTTCATTGTGATAATCGGTCTGTTTGCCGTGGTGGTTACCGGCCATACCGGGGTGATGACCGAGAAGGTGCTTATCGAAGGGCCTCGAAGCGATAAAATCGCGGTAATCAGGGTCGAGGGAATAATTGATTCGTACACGGCCCAGGATGTAATAGAGCAAATACAGTACGCCAAGAGTGACGTTCACGTAAGGGCGATTATACTGAGCGTCAATTCGCCCGGCGGAACGATATCCGCCAGCGACCAGATTCATAATGAAATTATCAAGTTCCGCAACGAAGAATATAAACCGGTGGTCGCTTTTATGCAGTCGCTGGCGGCGTCGGGCGGATATTACATTTCGGTCACGGCGGATGAAATAGTAGCGGAGCCGACGACGATAACCGGTTCGATTGGCGTGATAATGGGTTACCTTGTTCTGGAGGATATGCTCCAAGGCAAATTAGGCATCGAACCGATAATTATCAAGTCTGGCCAAAAGAAGGACTGGCCAAGCTCATTTCATTATCCTTCCGAAGAAGAGCTGATGTATTTTCAGGAAAAGGTGATAGACCCCGCGTTCGAGCGGTTCAAAAATATTGTCACGGACGGCAGAATCAAACTGACGGTTGAAGATGTAAACCGTTTAGCTGACGGCAGTATATTTTCCGCGGAGGAAGCGTTAAGTGAAAACCTGATTGACGAAATCGGCTACTTCGATGACGCAGTCAATAAGGCCAGGCAGCTCGCGGGGCTGGACGATGCGCAGGTGGTTGAATATGTCAGGCCTTTTTCCTTATCCGGTCTTTTGGGGTCGGAGGCCGAGGGCAGTATTTTCAAGCTGGATAAAAATACCATATACGAGCTGTCCACTCCGCAGGTGATGTACTTGTGGAGCATTCATTAAGCGATTGAATCAGCCAAACGCGGGTTTAATTCATTGGCAGGGAAGCAGGAGTTTTTCGGGATGGATTTTGAAATGAATGAAGATTTGAGAGGGACAGTTCATGTCATTTTTTGACACACAGACATTTACGCTGTTCGTGCTGCCGGCGCTGATTTTCCTGGCAAGAGTCTGCGATGTAACTATCGGTACGCTTCGCGTGATATCCGTCAGCAAGGGACACAAGAATCTTGCGCCTCTATTCGGTTTTTTCGAGGTTCTGATATGGATAATAGTCATCAGCAAGGTAATGCAGAACATGAACAACTGGGTGTGTTACGTTGCTTACGCAGGCGGATTTGCGGCGGGAAATTACGTTGGTATATGCATAGAAGCGAAAATCGCGATGGGGACGTTCATGATTCGCGTGATTACCCAGAGGGACGGGGCCGAGCTGATTGGAAAACTCAACGAGGCGGGTTACGGCGCCACGAATATCAGGGCCGAGGGAGTTGAAGGCCCCGTGAGCATTATATATACGGTAATAAATCGAAGCGACCTTGCTGATGTTCTCGGATTAATAAAGCGGTTTAATCCGAACGCGTTTTACGCAATCGAGGACATTCGCTTCGTCAAAGAAGGAATATTCCCTGCCAGGAAATCACTGTTTAGGAAAACGGCAGAGATGTTTCCAAAGATGGACAGGAGAGGCAAATAAAAGAGGGAGTCTAAAATGGCGAGACTGATTAACAAGCGTTCCGGCAAGGCTGGGCTGCCGCCGGGCACAATGATTCACCTCGGCGAGAGGAAGAGCGAGACAGTTCGCATAACCCTGATAGATTATGATGAGACAAATTACCGCAGGGAGGAAGTCAGTGATATTGAGAAGTGTTTCGGCCTGAAGACCACTTCTACGGTGACTTGGATAAATATTGACGGTCTGCATGATACGGCTCTTATCGAAAAAATAGGCGAATATTTCGGCCTGCACCCTTTGGTTATCGAGGACATTGTCAGCACGGGACAAAGGCCCAAGTTCGAGGACCATGACGATTATTTGTTTGTGGTTTTCAGAATGCTCACTTATGACAGAAAAAAGCATGCGGTCGAAAGCGAGCAGGTCAGTCTGATTCTCGGCAGAAATTTTGTCCTGTCTTTTCAGGAGCGGGTGGGAGACGTTTTCGAGCAGATACGCGAACGGATTAAAACCGCCAAGGGCCGGATTCGCAAGATGGGGTGCGATTATCTTGCATATTCATTACTGGATGCAACGGTTGACAATTATTTCGGGGTGATGGAAAAGCTCGGCGAGCGGATAGAGGCATTGGAGCAGATACTGGTAACAGAGCCGAACGAGAAAACCCTTAAAGAAATTCACAACCTAAGGTCGGAAATGCTTTATTTACGCAAGAGCGTCTGGCCTTTGCGGGAGGTCGTCAATAAGCTCGAAAAGAGCGAATCGGATTTAGTGAGCGAGGGAGTTGAAATATATTTTCGGGATGTTTACGACCATACGATTCAAATTATGGACACAGTCGAGAGTATGAGAGATATGGTTTCCGCAATGCTGGATATATATCTTTCGAGTCTGAGCAACAGGATGAACGCGGTGATGAAGGTGCTGACGATAATAGCGACGATATTTATGCCGCTGACCTTTTTATCCGGTATTTACGGGATGAATTTCAAGTATATGCCTGAAATCGAATGGCCGTTAGCTTATCCATGGAGCTATCCAATCGGTTTCTGGGTGCTTATACTATTAGCTATCGGCGGGATGCTTCTGTTTTTCCGTCATAAAAAATGGTTATAAAAAAGTTAATCGGTATTAAGAGGGAGCGTATTTATGCTTTTTCTATTCATTATCACGCTGATAGTTTCGTTCATTGTAGTGCGAATCGGGGCAATCGCGTTTCAGCTTACCGGTCTTGAGTGGTCGCTTGCCAAATTTCAGTCGCTAAGCTGCTTTACAGGCACGGGCTTCACGACGAAAGAGACCGAAATGATTACCGGCAACCTTCAGCGCAGGAAAATCGCCTCGATACTTATGGTGCTTGGTAACGCCGGTCTTGTTACGATGATAATAACCGGTGCAAGCTCAATCCGGGCGAATGTGCTGTCGGTTCTTTCGAAAAGGTACCTGCCGCTTCCGGAGCAGGTTAGTGAACAGTTCGCGCAGGTAATAAATATAGTCATAGTTATCGCGGCCGTTGCGATAATTTATAAGGTTTTTACTAATCGCAAGCTCACACTGCGGCTTACGAATTTTCTCCGTGAGAAAATAATCAAGAAGGAATTTTTTCATAAGGTTTCGTTCGAAGAGCTTGTTGTCGAGACCGGCGGATACGGCGTTTCAAGGGTTAAGGTGTTCGCCGACAGTCCTGTTTTAAACAAGACGCTAATCGAAGCGGATTTAAGGAAGCGGGATATTACAGTCTTGGCAATAATTCGAGGCGGAGAGACCATGCCTAATCCCGGTGCGAATATGGCCATTTTGCGTGGTGACGAGTTGGTCTGCTTCGGAAGACTGGAAAATATCCGGTCTGTTTTATATCCGTCTGAAGAGGTTCAGTCGAGCGGGAAAAAAGAATCGCAGCAATGAACAGCCGACCTTTGAAAAACGTATAAGGCCGAGTTTTTACAGTTTATTGCGGGCTTTATATCTTTTGTAACTCTCTGTTTTACAATTATATAGGAGAATAAAATGCTTGGCTATCAAACCCAAAGTGACCGGAGATCGGCGAGAAATTTATTGATTTGTGTAGTTCTTATATTATTTTCATTAAGCCCTGTTATTTATGCTCAGGACGAGTCGAGTATCGCG
Organism: Phycisphaerae bacterium; assembly: GCA_041657685.1. Classification (GTDB taxonomy): domain Bacteria; phylum Planctomycetota; class Phycisphaerae; order Sedimentisphaerales; family Anaerobacaceae; genus JBBABK01. Next base: position 9,089 of record JBBABK010000035.1, read on the forward strand.
ACACTGCGGCAGATAGGCACGGCGTTTTCCACAATTGCCGACAAAACATCGCCTGCAGTTGTCGGTATCAAAGCTGATAAAGTTTACACGCAGCGGTCGTCGGATATGCCTTACTGGTTTTTCGATGACCCATTTTTTAATGATGATTTTTTCGAGCGTTTCTTCGGCAGGCCTAATCCGAGGCAGAATCCGCAACAGCAACAGAAACAGCCCAGAGAAAGGAAAGTTGTTCAGCCTGTTCAGGGTTCGGGATTTCTTATTTCCGCTGACGGATATATTTTGACGAATAATCATCTCGTGGGTGACTCTGAAAATGTTCGGGTTCAGCTTAGTGATGACAAGGAAGTCAAAGCCAAGGTAATCGGCTCGGACCCGGAAAGTGACGTGGCACTGATTAAGGTTGACGAAACGAACCTGCCTTATCTGGAGCTTGCAGATTCAGACGCGCTGCAGGTAGGAGAATGGGTAATCGCCATTGGCAGTCCGTTCGGACTCAGCCATACAGTGACAGCGGGCATCGTCAGCGCCAAAGGCAGAAGCGACGTCGGCATTACCACGTACGAAGATTTCATACAGACCGATGCGGCGATTAACCCGGGCAACTCGGGCGGGCCGCTGCTTAATCTTGACGGCAAGGCGGTCGGGATAAATACGGCGATTGTCAGCCGAAGCGGCGGGAATATGGGCATCGGGCTGGCGATTCCGATTAATATGGCCAAATCCATTTACGAGCAGCTTATGTCCGAAGGTAAAGTTGTGCGCGGCTATCTGGGTATATCGCTGCAGGATTTGACGCCGGAGCTTGCGGAGAACTTCGGCCTGAAGCAATCCGAAGGCGCTATCGTTACAAGTGTTGTCGATGATTCACCGGCAGCCAAAGCGGACGTGAAATTCGAGGACGTTATTGTTGAATTTCAGGGTAAGCCGGTTACCGATTCTCGCGACCTGATGAAACGCGTGGCATTGCTAACTCCGGGGACAAAAGTTGAATTGGTGGTTGTACGTAACGAAAAGCGCGAGACTATCGAAGTGGAACTTGGCGAACGGCCCAAGCCCGATGAGATGCGGGGTACCGATGAAGCACCAGCGACGGTTTATGACCTTGGTTTCGAAGTGCAAAATCTCACGTCGGATATGGCCGAGCGGCTTGGTGTCGAAGGCACCAGGGGCGTTGTAGTGGTCGATGTTCGCCGCGGTTCGCCTGCCGACCTTAGCGGTATTGAGGCTGGGCTGGTGATTACAAAGGTCGGCAAAGTTGACATTGCCAACACTAAAGAATTTTATAGTGAAATTAAAAAAGTTAAAAAAGGCGAAACAGTAGTTTTACTTGTAACCGACGGGCAGCAGAGAAGGTTTGTTACTCTGGAAGTGCCTGAGCCTGAAGAAGATTAAAATTGTATTTTCGTTAAATTGTTCAGACCCCGGCTTATGCCGGGGTCTTTTTTTCGCGGGCGACAAGGCTATAAAATAATTGCGAATGTTTCATAGCGGCGTTAGACTTTATGCGATGCCTGAGCGGATATTAAAATTCTACACTAAGTATTTTGCCGTCTGGGTAGTCGTATTCGGCGTGATTGCATATCTTCGGCCGAGGCCTTTTGTTGCGCTGAAGGAATATAACCAGGCGTTTTTTGCACTAACGATGTTCGGTATCGGAGCGGTTCTCGAAGTTCGGGATTTCAAAAGAATAGCCGAGCGTCCGGTTATAGTGTTGATTGGTGTGACTGCGCAGTTTGTAATTATGCCGCTGGGAGCTTTTGTCGTGTCGCGGCTGATGGGATTGCCGCCAATCATAGCAGCGGGATTGATTTTGACAGGCTCGGCTCCTGGTGCGATGGCAAGCAATGTAATGTGTTATATCAGCAAGGCTGACACTGCTTATTCTGTTTCGCTTACGACGGTATCGACCCTGTTGTGCCCGATATTGACGCCGGGGTTGACCGCGTTACTTGCGACGAAAGTTCCTGTGCCGTTTTGGGCGATGTTCAAAGATGCGATGCTGATGATAATTGTGCCTTTGATTTTTGGATTCGCGGTGCGGCATTTTTTCAACAGATGGGTTAAAAAAATCGTTGTCGTGTTTCCCGCGATTTCAGCGACGTTTATTATATTTATCTGCTCGCTGGTAATAGCGTTGAACAAGGACAAGCTTTTGGAAGTGAGCGCGGTCATAGCACTGGGTGTGCTGGTTTTGAATATATTCGGGATGAGCGCGGGTTATGGAGTCGGCGCTTTGTTTCGGATGGAGCCGGCTCGCAAGCGAACGTTGTCGATAGAAATCGGTATGCAAAACGCCGGCCTGGGTTCGACCCTGGCGCTGGTGCATCTGGGACCTGAAGCGGCTATACCGGCGGCCTTGTTTGTGTTCACGTGCATCATCACGGCCTCGGTGATGGCTGCGGTATGGCAGCGGCAAAAAGTGACTGTTGCATTTCCGGCAGGATGATAGTATAATACTTGGCTAAATCGGGCGTGACGGGGCAGCCTATGTCGGCTGCCCCTATCGTTTGTAACCAATTAGTAATACTGGAGATACATAAGACATGGGTTGCAGATTGGCGATAGCTGGTGTGACCGGGGCGGTCGGTCAGGAATTTTTGAATACCTTGCAAAAACGTGAATTTCCGTTCGAGTCGATACGGATGCTCGCAAGCAGCAGAAGTGCCGGCAAAAAGATGGAATTCAAAGGCAAAGAATACATCATCGAGGAAATGACGGAAAAAAGTTTTGTCGATATCGATATTGCGTTGTTCAGTGCGGGCGGTTCGCGGAGCAAGGAATTTGCGTCGGCCGCGGTAAAAGCCGGTGCGGTTGTTGTAGATAATTCGTCGGCGTTCAGAATGGACCCGCAGGTGCCGCTGGTAATTCCGGAAATCAATCCTGAAAAAATCAAAGAGCATAAAGGCATCATCGCGAACCCGAATTGCTCGACTATAATCGGCATCGTCCCGGTTTGGCCGCTGCACCAGGCCAATCCCGTTAAGAGGATGGTGGTCAGCACTTACCAGGCGGCCAGCGGTGCGGGCCAGTCGGCTATGCTCGAGCTGGAGAATCAGTCACGCGAGATACTCGCCGGCAAAAAGCCGACCTGCAAAGCGTTTCCGTATCAGATAGCGTTCAACGTGTTCAGTCATAATTCGCCTCTGTGCCCGAACGGATACAACGAAGAAGAGATGAAGATGGTCAAAGAGACCCGCAAAATTTTCGATTGCCCGAATATCGCGATAACCTGTACCTGCATTCGGCTGCCTGTGTTCCGCGCGCATTGCGAGAGCATCAACCTCGAATTCACCGAGGCGATTACGCCTGACCAGGTTCGTGAACTATTGAGCACCGCGCCGGGCGTGAAAGTTCTGGACGACAGGGAGCATAATCGCTTCCCGATGCCGATTGACGCGACCGGACAGGATGATATTTACGTCGGGCGAATCAGGCAGGACGAATCAATTCCTGAAAATCGCGGCATAAATATCTGGGTCGCCGGTGACCAGCTTCTAAAAGGCGCCGCCCTCAACGCTGTTCAGATAG
>JBBABK010000036.1:0-7712 GCA_041657685.1 Phycisphaerae bacterium
TTCGGCGTTGGTTAGGTCGCCGCGGGTTTGGTAAACGTTGCCGAGGTTGCCGTAGTCTTTGGCCATACCTTGTTTGTTCGCCATTTGAGTATCTATATCGAGTGCCTTTCTGTAATTTTCTTCGGCGTTGGTTAGGTCGCCGCGGGTTTCGTAAACGAGGCCGAGATTGCCGTATTGGTTGGCCTGACCTTCGAGTGAGCCGATTTGTATAAATATATCGAGGGCCTTTTTATGCATTTCTTCGGCGTTGTCGAGTTTGCCGCGGGTTCGGTAAACGATGCCGAGATTGCCGTAATCTGCCGCCATCCCTTCTTTGTTACCCATCTGTTCATCTATTTCTAAGGCTTTTTTGAACATTTCTTCAGCTTTGTCAAGAGCGCCGCGGGTTTGGTAAACGATGCCGAGATTGCCGAGAGCAGCAGCTTGTGCTTGGAAGTGGTCTTCTTTTTCTGCAATTTCAAAAACCCGCTGATAACTTTCTTCAGCGTCATTTAATTGTCCCTTAAGGCGGTGAATGCGGCCTTGTTGATTTAGTGCAAATAAGTCGTTGGGGTCGAGTTTCAGGATTTGGTCCACGGCATAATTGGCTATTGCAATATCACCCCTTAAAAATGCAACGGCGGCAATTTCACGATTCAGTTCGATAAAAGCATTTTGGTTGCGGTTTCTTTCTTTAATTAATAATGCGAGGAGTTTTTCAGTATTTCCGGTTTGGCGAAGCTGTTTTAATGCTTCTGCAGCATCGTTATTGCCTTTAATTTCAAGTTCTTCAATGCGTTTGACGGTTTTGTCGTATTGCTCTTTAATTTCTCTGTTCTCGAAAGTTAATTGGTCAATCTGGTATTTCTGTTGGCCAATAGTCTGATGTGCTAATGCGTACTCATGAAAAAGCTGATTTGGTTCGAGACCGTGTGTGTTTTTGACAGATACTTGTGCGTTATCAGAAGCGGAGAATGTGTCGCGCTGAATATTTGTGGATTTAATACTCTGTTTATTGATTATCAAGCCTACAATAGTTCCGAAAGCCGTCACGACCAGGGCAGCTAAGAGAATTTTTTGATTTCGTGTCCATTTTTTGGAAGATGGCATATTCATATTCCTCGCCAATTTGGGATAGATTATATCGCGGGTTAAAGTAAAAAGTAAGAAGTAAAAAGTAAAAATATTAGGGGCAGAGGAAATTGATTATTGATGATTGATGATTGGATATTGAATAGTGAAGATTGAAGCCGGAAGCGGATTTTATGGGAAAGGTGAGAAAGGTGAAAAAGGTATGAAGGAATAGAATTTCGGATTTAGAATTCAGGATTTGAAAATAACGACGCGAAAAATGGTCGTTAGTGAGTAGATAACCCCGCCACATCCCGATAAACGACATCGGGAATGATGGCGGGGCTAAATATAAAAACCAAAAACCCCGCCACTCGCCGAAGCGGCGAAGATGGCGGGGCTAAATATTCCCCCGTCGCGAGCGACGGGGCTAACCTAAACCCAAAAAAATACCCACGCCTGTGCGGCGTGGGTTAAACCAAAATGCAAAACAAATAATCGCCGGCGAATTGTAATTTTGTTCGATTTTTTAAAAATTTTCAGAATTTTTGAAAAATAATTCGTAGATATGGAGCGTTATTACTGTAGCCTTGGGGGGCTCCCAAAGCACCGATTATACGGCTTAAGACGATTATTCACTGGAGACGGAATGACTGACAAGTGTAGAAGGGACTTTCTTAAAAAAACTTTAACAGCTGGTGCTTTTGCGGCGGCGGGTTGTATCGGATTTAGCGGATGCAGGGAGAAACAGGAATCTAATTTGAAGAGGCCTGATGAAAATGGCCCTGATTTTGGCAGGATTGCATATTGCGGGATTTACTGCGATACGTGCCCGCTGTATAAGGCGACGGTCGCAAATGACGATGATGCGAAACTGGCGGTGGCCAAGCAATGGGGCGCTGCGGAAAAGAGCGACTTCAAGCTGGAAGATTATTACTGCTACGGATGCAAGGATAAGCGCAGTGTCAGCAGGCTGGTATGTTATTACTGCACGGTCAAGGAATGCGCGGTCAAGCGCGGTCTGGCTGTGTGCTCGCAGTGCGCGGATTTGGAACGCTGCGATGAAAAGCTGTGGGACGAATTTCCTTGGATACGGGAAACGGCGATGAGTTTGCGGAACGAGCCTGGAATTCTGTAAGAAGATTAAAAATCAAATCATAATCCACCTTCTTTAAAACTACGGCGGGACAAGTCAGGACCCAAGTCATAAGAGCATAAGCGCACAAGAGGACAAGTCGCAATGCGTTTCCCCCAAACATGACCCCCACCTGAGCGGTGGGGGCTAAACCAAAACCCCGGACAATGCCCGGGGCTAAATATTTCCCACAAACAACCCCGCCACATTCCGAAACCCCCTCGGCAGGGCGAGGGGCTACATATAAAAAACCCCCCAATAAATTGGGGGGCTAAATGCAATTGGTTCGCAACAAAAATCTTGCACAACGGGGTTTCAGGGCGGATAATAGCGGCAAATTAATATTAAATCACAGGGAGGTAACAAAATGACTAATGAACAAGCTCGACAGCGTGACATGGTTGATACGACCGACTGCCTCGAGGCGGTTGGCGTGTTCAAGGCGTGGAAAAACTTTTTCTTTGTCGTGCTGCTGATTGCAATGCTGGTGCTGGGCCTGTGTTTTTGGGTTTTGGATTTGGGGCTGATCGGCGATGAGCAGCAGGAACCGGGAGAAATGGTTGTAACACCCGAACCGCAGCAAGTCGAACCGGTGACATCAGCGGCACAGGATGAGCCGGTAGACCATGTGAAAGAACAGGTTGACCAGGCAGCGGCGCAGGCGGCGGGCGATGTCAATGAGCCACAGGCCGGGCAGGAAGTTGTGCCGACAAAGTTTTCGAGGCTGCCGGTTGTGCAGCAGGTGCACGTGATGTGGACGCTCCGCGCGACGAATGCAATAATTATTTTCGCGGCGGTTATGTATTGTTTTTCGATTCTGTTTACGCTTAAGATTTCTCTCGTCGGGAGGCTCGGCGGCATTAATCATATAAGCAGGGCGTTTTTCTGGTCGCTGATATTTTTTGTTCTCGTGATTCCGTGGCAGGTTGCTCTGGGGTGGGGATTATGCGGGCTGACATACGAGCCGAGCGAGTTGCTGCGGCGAATAGGCGAGTACGATTCATATTCGATATTCGTCAAGGCCTTGTACTGGCTGCGCTTTGTCGGCATGTGGGTAATCTCGTTTTTGTGCCTGCTGTTTGCGCAGGGCCGAACGTGTCGATGGTCGAAGGGCACGCTCAAGCGTCTTGAGGTTATCTGAGAGAATGCTGCGGCGCGACGGAACGCAGGCGCTGTTCGATGTTATACGGGAGCCTGGCGAGACTGAATGATGTGAATTTCAGCCTCTTTTTCTTTTTGTTTTATCGTACGCTTCGATATAGTTTTGTGCGTGGCTGACGGCTTCGGGATTTTGCCGGGGTTCGAAATTCGAGTCGAGGAATTCCTTGTACCATTTCAAGGCCTCTTGTTTATCGCCGAGGTAGTAATTGCAGCCTGCGATTTTGTACGCGAGCTGATATTTGTAAACGTAACTGCATGATTGCTTCCATAACGCCTGATAGAGTTCGTTCGCCTGTGCGTAGTTTTTCTGTTCATAGAGCACGGCAGCGGATATTTTTGCCGCGGGAAAATAAAGTTTATTTTCAGGCTGCGCAAGCACCGGCATCAGGGTCTCCTGGCATAATTGATAATTGTCATTTTCATAATAAAATTTCGCCAGTGCCAGGCGTGCCTGAAAATAATCCGGTTTTTCGGTGAGCACGTTTTTCAGCGCGTTTTCTTTTTCGTTTGGTTCCTGGAGCTGTTCGGCCTGTGCGAGGTTCGCGGCCGTAGTATAGTCGCCTTCGATAAATCTTTTCAGCTCGATGTTGATTTTGCCCGCCGATTCGCCGGTCGCTTCTTCGAGCACTTCGAGATTATAGCCTTTTTCCGCTGCCGCGAGGACGTAATCATCGAGATATCCATTTTGGTTCATCCAGCACAACAATGCGGAAGCGAGATATTTTCCGGCGGGCCATTCGCGGAATCTTTCGTCGCTGCTTACATAAAGTTTTTTGATATTGAGACGTGTGTCGGCTTCGACTTCCGATTTGAGTGCCAGTCCTGCCTGTGGGTCGGGGCCGGCCGGCGTGAGTTTGCCGTCGATGATGCAGGCATTGTCACTGAAAAATGAAATAAGCCCCGTGCGGAGCCATTCTGGGGCATCGGTGAATTTTTCAGATACAAGATATTCTGCAATTCCGGCGAACATCGGTTCCAATGTGATTTTCCTGTTGTCGACTGTTATATATGTATAAAGTGCCGGGACCGAGGGGACATAAAGACCCTGGCCCGCTTCGATTGAATGGCCGTGAATTTCGATAAGCCTGCGAGCTTCGTCCAAAGTCTGTGACGCATATATAACCAGGGTTTTATCAGGATTGATTTTGAAATAAGTGTTATTAAGGCTTTGGCAGCAGGTGTTGGCATTTGCACTGATAATCTGCATCAATTTTGGGTCTAACTCGCCTTGGACGGCTACAGGATTGGCCTGTTGTCGTTTGGGAATTGCCGCAAATGAGAGCGCGCAACACAACAGCACTACCGGCAGCAGATAACTGCTAATCAACGGTTTATGGAGTTTGGTCTTCCCTGCCGTCAATTTCAATGGGTTAATACGCATTTTTTCCTCTGGGATTATTATATGTTTTCTGGGCCGGCAATCAAGTACAAATCCGGCTTTGCAGCCGGTATGTTTCTCAGCTGTTAATCAGGGTTATGGCGCGGATTAGTTCGGCGACGCTCCATGCCTGGGCGAAACAGCCCCTCGGCCCGTGCGGCTCATCGCCGTCGAAAATTTCAGATATGCTGCCGAGGCAGGCCTGCTCGTTGAGATGCCGGATTAACGGCTCGATGAATTCTCGGCATTGTTTGCGGCTTTGCGGACTGAAATTGTTCACCTTGAGATATGCTTCGACGAACGGACCCATCAGCCAGGCCCATACGGTTCCCTGGTGATAGCTTTCGTCGCGCTGATTCTGCGGGCCGATGTAACGGTTTTTGTAATTTACATCTTTCGGGCTTAGTGTCCGCAGGCCGTACGGCGTCAGCAATTCATTCCGGACGACATCTACGATTTGCTTTTGCTGATACGGGGCAAGCGGACTATGCTCGAGCGAAGCGGCGAGGAGCTGGTTGCTTCGGCAGGCAGTGTCAGCCAGTCCGTCGGGATAAACGCAGTCGTTGAGATAGCCGGTATGTTCGTTCCAGAAGACATTCGAGAAATTCTCGCAGACTTTTTCAGCGAGCGCTGAAAACCTGTCGCAGTTTTGCGAGTCGATTTTTTCAAAATATTCTGCGAGATAGCAAAGCGCGTTGTACCACAGGGCGTTGACCTCGACGGCTTTTCCATAGCGGGGCGTGAAAACGACTCCGCCGAATTTTGCATCCATCCAGGTAAGCTGCGTTTCTTCACTTCCGCCGGTGACAAGGCCGTCGGAGTCTGCGTGGATGTCGAATCTTGTTCCGTCGTGATACGATTTTACAATCTGCAAAATTGCCGGCAGGATTTGCTCTTTAAAACCGGCTGTGTCTTTGGTGACGTTTAAATATTGAAAGGCAGCGTTGATAAACCACAGCGAGGCGTCGATGCTGTTGAAATAAGCGGTGTCGCTTCGGTCGTCGAAACGGTTCGGTATCATTCCCTGGTCGGCAGCAGCGGCGAACGTTGTCAGCACCGAGCGTGCATCTTTATATCGTCCGGTCGCCAGCAGCAGGCCCGGCAGAGAGATGAACGCGTCACGGCCCCAGTCGAAAAACCACGGATAGCCCGCAAGCAACGTGGCTCGTGTGTCGTCGTTTGTTTGTGTTGTATGCCTGCGGCAGATGAACTGGTCGGCGGCGACAGCCAATTTAATCAGCGTATCATCATCGCTCTTTATACCTGCTGTGATTTTTTTGCGAACGTCGGCAAGCTCTTTTATAGTGTCTTTTATATTGGTGCGCCCAAGCTGCCCGGCGTCGCAACCGATACCGACAGCGGCTTTGAGAACAATTTTGCAAGGCCCTTCGATATTGCACTTGTAAAATCCAGGCGACCATAAATCTTCGAGGAAATCCTGGCCTCGGCTGCGGTCTTTGCGATATACAAAATTGAACCACCACTGCGGGTCTTTTTCGAAATTCATTTTTCCGCAGTCGATGAGCAGCTCGCAGCTTCCGGCCACGTCGTGATATATTAACAGGTTGTTCTCGCGCTGCGCCGAACACATCGGCGCGTATGATTTTTGCATGCAATGAAAATCTCGCAGCGCAGCGAACGGTCGAAGCGTAAAATCAAAAGCTCTTTCAACGGATTTAAAATCATACTCTACCAGTACCGTGTCATCGTTTCGCGAAAGGTAAATTGATTTTGTCAGTTCAACACCTTCCCATTGGTAATCGAAATGAACGCCGAGGTCGCGTGTGAATCGTTTTACAAAACTGTGGCCGGCGGGACTGAATTTTTCCGGAAATTCGAATGTGGAAAGATGGTGCATTTGCCCGTCTGTAATTATGGTTTCGAGCAGATTTGCCAGGCCGATGATTCTGTTGGCCGGGGGGTCGAGCGTGCCGATGAGCAGGCCGTGATAGCGTCGCGTGTTGCAGCCGACGACCGTGCCGGCACTGTATCCGCCGCGGGTATTTGTCAGCAGATATTCGCATCCGAGCAGTTCGTCGAGCGGTTTACCTTCGGTATCGACAGAGGCGATTAACTGCGTCTGCTGTCTGGTTAACAAGGTTGTAAATGTTTTTGCCAACAGACCGTCCCCAATATTGGCCAGGATTATTTCGAGATTACGATGCCGCAGTCAGCTTATTGTCTGCCTTGGCGTCAGTGCTGTTCTTCCCGGCGATGGCCGTGCGTATGCAGCGTTTGCTCACATTATCGAGCACGTTCATAAAATTGATATATGAATCATAGGGCGAGTCGTACGGATTAAAATATTTATGCACGTCGCCGTCGGAGAAATACTTGGTGCACATATAATAGAAGTGGTCGGAGGTCTGGAGCCTTCGCCAGTCGTCGATTAGTTTTTTATCTCCGATGCTTTTGACCGCTTTTTCGAGCTGATACACCTCGTGCAGCGCGTTGGACTGCATAGGATTGCCCAGCCATGCCGACAAATCCCGCTCGGTATCGGCCCAGCTAATCAGGTACGGCACATCGACCTTGCCCACCGGCGCGTACGCTTTGGCAGCTTCGCTGGGCGTCATAAAATTATTATCCTGGTGCTTTAGAATCTCGCCCGGCAAGTGCCGCATAAAATCGAATATGCCGGTATCTTCCCACTGGTGTTCGCCGAGCGTTTCGTAATCCATAAACAGATTGACCACGTATCCGTTGCCGTTGACCTTATTGACCCAATGGCTGAATTTTTCGGATGTCAGCGGCCATTCCGTCCAGTTGCGGTTCGAAAATCTAAACGCGATATCGTCGCTCAGCGCGTAATTTTTCATCAGCAGCTTGAGCTTTTCACAGCCCTGCGGCTGATAGACATAATTGGGACTGCGAAATCCTAAAATGTGGTCCGCACCCTCGCAGAGTATCGCATCGAACCGGCCCATCGACTCGATGTGAGCAGCCAATTCGTTATTATAAAAGAGTTCGGTATTGCGGAAGACCTTC
>JBBABK010000036.1:7722-12482 GCA_041657685.1 Phycisphaerae bacterium
TGTGCTTATCCACCTGCTCGACAAATTCATCGCGCGAATAAAGAAAGCTAAGACTGTGATAATAGGTCTCGGCGAGAAATTCCACGCAGCCTGTTTGTGCCAGCGCGTGAAATGTGCTGAGCACTTCCGGGCTGTAATTTTCAAGCTGTTCGAGCAGTGTGCCGGTGATGCTGTAGGCGACTTTGAATCTGCCCTCGTGTTTGCGAATCAAATCGAGAATAAGACGATTGGCGGGCAGGTAGCACTTATTCGTGACCTTGCGGCAAATCGACGAGTTCTTGTGGTCGTCGAAATATTCGCCGCTTTTGTCGAATACGGTGTAGTGTCTGAGCCTGACGGGTTGGTGGACCTGGAAATAGAAAACTACAGATGCCATTGAGTTCCTTCTCTCTTAAAACCTGCTCTTACGCACAAACGAGCATTTCCCTGTAAACCTTCGCGCACTTGGCTGCCGAGTCAATCCATCTCAGCTTTCGCACTTCGTAGTTGCCGTAGTCTCTCAGTGTTGCGCTTAGCGGCGGATGCCTGAGCACTGCCACGATTTTATTCGCCATTTCATCGATGTCCCAGAAATCGACCTTCAGCGCGTGCGTCAGGACTTCCGAGACTCCGCTTTGTTTGCTGATAATTACCGGCACGTCGTGATTGAGCGCTTCGAGCGGGGCGATTCCGAACGGTTCTGATACCGAGGGCATCACGTACAAGTCCGCCATTCGATAAATTTTCTGCACCTGCTCGCCCTGCAGGAATCCCGTGAACAGGACCTTGCTGCCGATTCCGAGATGCGCGGCCAGCTCGATTGAGCGGTGCATCATATCTCCCGTGCCTGCCATCACGAATTTGACGTTTTTCATCACTTCGAGGACTCGCTTTGCGGCCTGCAGGAAATATTCCGGACCTTTCTGCATCGTGATGCGTCCGAGGAACAGGACGATTTTTTCGTCGGTCTCGATACCGGCCTCTCTCAGCGAGGCGCCGTTGCCGTTATTCTTTTCCACTCCGTTATGCACGACTTCGATTTTGTCTCCGCTTACGCCGTATCTGCTGATGAGGATATTTTTCGTATAATGACTCACCGCAATTATCTTATCGGCGGCGTGGAAGCCGTGCCGTTCGATATCGTAAATCATCTGGTTGACGTGCTCGCCGCTGCGGTCGAATTCCGTCGAGTGTATGTGCACGACCAGGGGCCTGTTTTTCAATGCCGCCACCGCGATACCGGCGGGATATGTCATCCAGTCGTGTGCGTGGATTACGTCGAAATCTTCGTCGGCTGCCAGCTCGGCGGCAATGGCCGCGTAACGGTGCACTTCGGTATACATATCGCCCGAATAATGACCGCCGTTGGAAATCGGCTCGAAAGATGCCTTTACCAGTGCGCCCTGTTTGAGCCGGAGGGTCTGCTCGATTCTCCGGCGGTATACGTCCGCCGATTCATACGGTGACAATGACGAATCCACCGCGCAAAACTGCACGTTGTTGAGGTTTTCGAATTTGAACCTTGTTGTGCCTTTGTAATGTTCGGGGCTTAGCAGCCGGACGTGGGTGTTCTGAATATTTTCGACCATACGCGGCAGGACGAATGTCACCTTGATGCCCAGCTGGTCCATCGCCCGGGTCAGCCCGTAACAGGCCGTACCCAGACCTCCGCTGATAAACGGAGGAAATTCCCAACCAAGCATGAATACTCTCATAGTTCGCGAGTCCTGAAAAGCGACATAATCGCTTATTTTGAAACGACTTACCTCTCGTGTACAAGCACCGGCCGCGTATCCACCGGCTGCCGCCTGAACAAAATCCGGCGTTCGAGCGATTTTATCGGCAAAAAAACCGAGCCGCTTAAGCGTTAACACCTGTAAAATCTTCGTTTTTAAGTATATCTCTTAAATAAATCGGGTCAACAAGCCTTGCACGTTGAGTAAATCTTGTAAAATCCCCGATTTTGATACTGCCAGGCCGCATTTTGTCCGCCATACAGCATAATTTTGCATAATATTTTTTTGCTACTAACGACAGCAAAAAACAAACGAGCCGCGCTGTCCCGTTAAGGGACAGACGGCCCGTCATTTTGTTTCCCGAAAGATGCTACAGGTTCGCCGCATACGAACAGCACCCCAACTTTTTACCAAGTTTGAGCAACTGACAAATCGAAGTTCGGCAAACCGGGCAGAACTTATACGTCCTGCGGTTTGACTGTCGTCCGGCGGTTGGCTTTTGTGCGTTCCATCGCGCCGTCGAGCAGGCAGTAAATTTTGTCGTTCAGAGCGGCAAGTGCATCTGCCGAGGTCATCATCTTTTTGCCTCTGATGTAACCCTTGACCTTGCTTGCCACGACCAGCATCTCTTTGGTTTTCTTTGCAGCCATTTAAAAATCCTCCATGCTAAAAAAGTATTAAAAACTTCCTGTTTAAGGAGTTTATTAACGCAAGTGATTTTGCTTTGCAACAAAAAAATTGTCTAAAACTGCAAATTTTTGCATTTTCAGGCCAGTTCGGGGAAAATCTGTTTTCACCGGTTTTGCCGAGTTAGAGCTTATTTTCTACAAGCCTGATTGGAATCAGGCTCAATTTGTTTTTTTTCTTACCGCCGCGGTGTAAACATTTCTGCTTTGTTTTATATATTTTCTTTCGAAGTTGGTACCGACTGTTTCTCCGTTTTCAGCGCCGGCCGGGGGCATAAATTCGACGGGTTCAAGCACATCTTTTTTTTGAGCAAGTGTGTTCTTTATCTGTTCGAAATAATCGATGTGGTCTGTCGCGATTTGAATGACGCCGCCAGGTTCAAGTGTGCGTAACAGATGTTCCATATTTGCTGTGCAGATGAACCTGCGTTTATGATGCCGCTTTTTGGGCCAGGGGTCGGGATAATATATATGATAACACGCGACGCTCGAATCGGGCACGAAGCGAATTATAAAATCAGCAGCGTCGGTACGAATCAGCTTTACATTTTTTATTCCCCACCGGCCGATGCGGTCGACAGCGAAGCGGCAGTATTTGCGTGCCCATTCGATTCCGAGAAAATTTACCTCCGGCTGAGCCTTCGCCTGCGAGATGAGAAATGTCCCCTTGCCGGAGCCTATCTCGATATGTACCGCACCGGCGCGTCCGAAAATGTTTTCGAAATCGACCGGCTCGCATAAATTTCCAGCCTGGACAATAATCTCCGGATAATCGTTCAACCGTCGAGCCATTTATTAAGCCTTGATAACGCAGTTTAAACAGAGATTCAAACAATAAGCGATTCTGCCTTTTTTTACAACAGCCGGTGACTTTATGTTGTTAAAGGCCCCCCGCCCCGGCGTCGATAAAAACCCTGAACTGAACCGCGATTGCAGCGTAACGTTTATAGGATGTTGTGTTTCGGATAACTGAAGAAAGAATTGCGCAATGATAAGGCAGTTCATTAAATCTCGCCGCAACAGAGTGCTGATTGATATCAGCACCCAGAAGGACCTTTTCCTCGCCGAGGGTAAGTCGTGCATAAGAAATCATCGCAGAGTCCTGATGAACCTGCGCAGGATGGTTGCCTGGGCAAGGCATAACAACGTCCCTATTATTTCCACCTGCCAGGTATATCCGAATAACAACGGCGGCAGCATTGTCAATTATTGTCTCGACGGAACGCCCGGCCAGCGCAAGCTCCACTACACTCTTTTGAATAAACACATCAGCTTCCCTGCCGACGGGCACGACGATTTGCCGCTGGACGTGCTTAATGATTACGACCAGGTCATCCTTCACAAGCGCTGTACCGACCCGTTCGACGAGCCGCGAATCGAGAGACTCTTTACCGAAATTCACGCCGGCGAATTCATACTCGTCGGTGCAAACGCCGAGGACGCGGTACTTGCCACCGCGCTTGGTCTGCTCCAGAGAAATAAAAACGTAACGGTCGTTTATGACGCAGTCGGCGCCCGGGACAGCAAGGCCGGCGCTCTTGCAGTGCGAAAGATGCAGGCCAAAGGTGCACGTGTTATCGAAGCAAAAAAACTCGCCGGCACTACTCATCTTCGCAGCGTCGGCATCTGCCATTGTGAAATGTGCAGCAGCTATGCCCGCCGTGCTCTCACCGGCGTCGGCGCAGCCGGTTACGACCAGAATCCCGACGAAGACCCGAGCCGAAACTAAATTTCCTTCCAAACGGCGCATTTTACGAAATATCCCCGCAAACCCCTTTATTTGCGTTTTTGATTGACATCGCCTGTAATGCCGTTATACTCACTCCTTTTGTTTTCCCTGGTGTTTTTACAGCCGGATACGCAAACACGGTGATACACGGGGGCGTCAAAATTTATAAACAACTTGGAACAAAAGGAGAATCCAGAAATGGCAAAGAAGTATGTTTACTTTTTCGGCAACCGTAAGGCCGAAGGCAATGCGAAAATGAAAGAGATGCTCGGCGGCAAAGGCGCCAACCTCGCGGAGATGACCAATCTCGGCGTTCCGGTTCCGCCCGGCTTCACGATAGCTACCGTGGTCTGTGACGACTATTACAAAAAAGGCGCCAAATGGCCCGACGGACTGAAACAGGAAATCGATAAAAATATCGTCAAACTCGAAAAGGCTATGGGCGCGAAATTCGGCGACCCCGAAAATCCGCTACTGGTTTCCGTTCGAAGTGGTGCCGCGATTTCGATGCCCGGTATGATGAACACCGTTCTGAACCTCGGACTTAATGATAAGGTCATCGAAGGCATTATCAAAAAGACCGGCAATCCGAGATTTGCTTACGATATCTATCGCAGGTTTATCGATATG
>JBBABK010000037.1:0-12387 GCA_041657685.1 Phycisphaerae bacterium
GAGTCACTGTCGCTAAGGTACCAGCCGCTAATATTAATGGGGCTGGTGGTGGTATTATGTAACTCTATCCAGTCATTCGGATAAGTATCTGTATGAGCCATCACTTCATTAATCACAATATCACCCGGATTCGGAACAATGCCCGAATCATCCCAGCCTGGCGAGCCTTTTACATAAGCGCTTGGGCGCCAGGAATCTTTTTCATCCCAGCTGTTAACGTCCGCATTGGCTGGATTTATTATGGTTAGTGAATAGCCCTCCCCGTCGGTAATCGACCGCCAGTCATCATTATAGCTGAAATTAAAGATAGTCGTGCCAATCGAGTCTTCGAGTTCTATTCTCTCACCATTATTGTCTAATGAACCGCTGTAACAGCCTGCCACAGGCTTTGCTGTTCCGTATTCGGCCTCGAATGCATTGGTATCCTTGACAACAAGGACGTATTCACCTGCAGCAAGCACGCTTGGACCGAAGACGAAGTCGATACCGTTGGTAAATCGTACCAGATTCAGATTGATTGACGATGCTCCGATGTTCTTCAGCTCGATATATTCTTCGTTGGGGTCGTTCGGATTGTTTGTGTCCTGCGGATGATACATAATTTCGGTAATTCTCAGGCTGTCCGCGACTCCTTCAAGACCGTATACCGCCTCGTTAAGTGCGCTCCATTCGGTAGTACTGCTTTTATATACCCGTGACTTAAGGTGGGTGCTCTTATCAATGGTAAAACCGCCTGTGTATTCAATAGCACTTGGGGAGATACCTGCTTCAACACTGCCGCCTCCGTTGGATGCTTCTAACTCAGCGGATATCAGGAAGTCAGAACTGCCATTAGATGTATTCAAGCCATGGATAGCAAGAATATTATCACCGGAATCAAGCTCACTTATATAGGCTGAAATATCATAAGTATCCCATGAAGATGAAGCTTCGTGACTACCGCTCGATACAGAGTTCCACGACAGAGTAGTTGGTGCGTTAACTCTTTTAACTTCCGTTCCGTTGATATAAGCAACAAAACCGTCGTCGTAACGGACTTTCAGGGTTAAATCTTCGTAACTCGACAATTCGCCACCGTCAACAGTAAACGGGATGCGTATATAACAGGTCGAATGATTATTATACATAGCTGAGCCGACATCGATACCTATGAAGGATTCGTAACCTGAGCCTGCTTCATATCCGACGCCGCTGGTGCCGCTCGTCCAGCTTGAATCATTGTACGGTTCGCTCCCGCCTCGCCATGTTGTACCTATATCTCCCGTCGGGACAAATGCCTTCCTGGCTGTATTATCAGCAACAAGAACAGCTGTTATCGGCACAATCGTCTGGCTTGGGGAACGTGGGTCGTTGCCGTCTAATGTATAATAGATAGTCTCTGAGCTGGTCGGGTCGGTAATGGTGATAGTGTCACTTGAAGAAATATAACCGCCGTGCTGATAGCCGCCGTTTACGTTGAATATCGGTGCATCAAGTGGGCCGAACAGATTTTCCGTTTCAAATGCGTTCAATATAATAGCCCGTCGTTGTGGTACCCACGTATTCGGAATATAGGTATCCATATATGGAATAACGCCCAGCAACTTGTCTTTAAGTTCGTTGAATCGCACTAATATGTTCGCATTTATTAAAGCTCCGCCGTTGTTGAAATGTTTATGAACACGGTCGGCGAATAATTGCCTGAATTCAGGATTTTCTCTCAGTCCACGATATATATACCCAAGAGGTGTATTTTCACCATTAAGTCCCAGTCCTCCTCCTGAAGCCCACGATGGGAACGTATTAAAACCTACTGAATTCAGATAACCCGATTCATATGCCAGTTCCGTATCCCATACGTAGAATTTGAATATCCCCTTGTCTGAATGTTCAGCCGCCGCTGTCCAGTTGTTATTGGGCCAGTCCCTGTTACCGGAATACAACAATAATATCAAATAGTCGATAAATGACTGAACATCAACGAGTGTGCATGCTTGTTCATAATTTGACTGATTCGATAAATCAGTGTATTGAACATAATTCAGCATAGAATTCCATGTCACACTATCGCCGTCGCGTACACCTGATTGAGTAATTACATCCCAGTTTTCATTGCTGTCATACCATTCCTGCAACGTCTGTTCTTCGACGCGTTCGCACGGATTATAATAAACTTTGTGTGCACCATTTAGCAAAAGATTAACAACTGTCCCTGTGCCGTCAATGGCTCCCATGTCTTTGTGCAGCCGCCTGGTCATTTCATCCTTAATAAATGGATTATGAGCGTCGTTGTGCCCCCCTCGAATTACAATGCAGCGCCAGCGGTTGATGTCGGAATATGGGAACAGAGGGTATTCGAGCCTGCTTTTATCGTATGTACTGCGGAAATAAAATCTGAAACTGAATTTATTATAGTTGTAAGAACCAGCCCAGTCATTATTTTGGTCACCTAAGTATCTTTGGCGATGATAGTCGCTTCCCTGGACTCGAATGCCGCAGTTTTCCTGAAATCCGCTGTTATTCGCCGAGTTTATCAATTCGACTGATATCGGTTTTTCGTATTCGATGCCGTACTGCAGAGCATTGTTGTACCCGTCGCCAATACCCATGATACCATAAGGTTCGAACAGGCTGTTATATTCATCACCAACAATTGATATTACCGGCAGTGACTTGAGCTCATTACTGGCATTAAAGATAAAAGTATGTGTTGTCGTAAGCGGCGGCATCCAGCCCGTCTTCATCGCCGACGCTCGAATATAAGTGGTTGAGCTTACAGTAACAGCCCCGGTATATTCCGTGCTGGCAGGTGACGGTGCTTCATTTTGAATCGGCTCGCTTCCGTCTGTGGTGTAGTATATTTGTGTTCCATCTGTTTCGGTCGCCATCGTGACATTAAAGCTGCTTTCATAGAAACCACGTTCATGACTGAATTCGACTTTTTCAATAAAATTTATGTATGCGCCGTTGTTGTCCGCCAGGGGGGTCGGCGTTGAAAAGAAACGCAGGTCATCATTGGCATCGGGATAGCGCCCGTATGAAATATCCGACACCTGGTCGCCGAAAACAATACCATCGATCATATTATCAGCATCGAGAAACAGACCTATCTCTTCACCGTCCGCACTTAACTTGAAATCTGCATGTAACGGCCCATCTCCGGTATCCTCATCGGCCCAGAAAACGACAAAACCATTTGCATCGACAATAGTGCTCTGCGGAATCTGCCATTTAGTGGGATCGCTGAAATCATCCGTAAGGTACATCCCGTTAAGGTCTATAGCTGTCTCGCCGAAGTTATAGATTTCGACCCAGTCGTCGTAATCTCCCTGCGGGTCGCTTATACCGCTGTCACTGCTGTTGGAAGCCATAAATTCATTGATTACCAGCGGAATACCAACTTCTCGCCAGTCAGAGGCCAACACGGAATAATCGGCAAAATTTATCCCGTCAATACTGTCAAAATCGGCACAGCCGACATGCGAACATCCGCCGGCATCAAGCCATTGTTCCGCGAAAATCATAATATCTTCAAAATTGACTTTACAATCCCTGTTGAGGTCGCCTTGGGGGTATAATGCTGCGGTGGCAGTAAAACACAAAAAAACAGTGATTATTAAACAAGATAATGGGGATTTTGCATTTGTAAGCATGTTGAATCCTTTATGGTGCTCTTTTATTTCACCCTTATAGCTTATGCTTACAAAAAAGCATAAGCAAGCCGCTCGGCCTCCATGAGCAAGATGCTATCCACCTCCAAGTATAACCTCTAATTCTAACAAAATCCTGACAATAATTCAATCCTTATTTATCAGAGTAGGGTGTATCTTGGTCAATAGGCCAAAAGATTGGGAATCCGCGCCTTTACGTTGCGAATTTCGTTCTGACCTCCACGGCAAATTCTGATCCATTCAACATGTAAAATTTTGGTTAAAAATTGATTTCAAAAGGTTCAAAAATCATGAGGAAAAGCAAATTTGCCAAGTCCCAGATAACTTATGTATTAAGCCATGCTTTTTGAATCCTATTAGAAGCGTCTATATATCCAATTTTATAGCCCATTATATAAGTGCGTTACAACCGGCTATAATTCATTAAATCAGATATCGGACTTAGCGTTGCATTAATTTAATCAACACGAAGCCGAATTTTATTGAAGAACTGTTAGTATTATGTTAAAATCTTATAAGTCCTTAGTCGGAAAAGTATTAGGGCATTGTTGGGGTCAAATACATAGAAATAAGGAAGGGTGGCAACTTTCCCAGTCTAACAATAGCTTGCGGTTGCTTGGTGGTTTGGGATATATAATCACTAAGGCAAAAGAGTATTTGACATGGCGATATGCTTGAAGAACAAGCCATGGCTGTACTTAAAAAGAAGAAGTGTTATTGATGCAAACAGTGAACTATAGTCATGCAAATGCCCTCGAGCAAAATGCTCTTGCCCATGAGGACACTGTAATTTCATGCAGGTATGAGCTGAAATACCGGATTCCGGAGGTAAAGGCCCGGGCGGTTGCAAAATATATTATGGCGTATATTAATCCCGACCGGTATTCGATTAAATGCAAGGATTATGCCTATCCTGTTTCAAGCCTTTATTTTGACCGTGAGAACCTTCAGCTTTGCAATGAGACCATTCAAGGTAAAAAGAATCGCTTTAAATTACGTATCCGTTGTTATGATGATGACGTCGATACCCTATGCTTTTTTGAAATTAAACGTCGTATCAACGATGTTATCCATAAAGACAGGGCAAGGCTTTCTAAAAAACTATTACAAATCGCAGTTCATGAAAACTATATGCATGCGTCTCTATGCAAAAGGGAGCAGGATACATTGAAACAGTTTCAGTTTTATCTTCAAATCCTGCGAGCTCGTCCTATTGTACTGGTTCGTTATATGCGACAGGCTTTTGAAGAAAATGCGGTTAACCGTGTGCGTCTTACATTCGATAGGCAATTAAGCTTTAAGGCAGTCGACCAGACTGAAATCACATTAAATGGAGCCGGTTGGCAAGCCGTTCCAATAGACTTTGTAATATTGGAAATAAAGTTCACAAGTAAATATCCACTTTGGTTAAGCAGGATGGTAAAGATATTTGATTTAAATCAAAGTGCGATGTCTAAATACGTTTCAAGCGTAAAACAGTTCTGCAGTTTGGGTTTTTGTGCGCCTAAGTGTTTGGTTCGATGAGTTAAAATGGAAAAGATGTGGCAAGCAATTGAAAACGCCTCTGTAGTCGGGACAGAAATTCCGGTTTATTCTCTTATTCTGTCTTTGTTGCTTGCGTTTGTCCTCGGACAACTGCTGGCATGGACTTATTATTTTACACACAGTGGACTTTCTTATTCAAGGTCATTTGTACAATCTTTAATTTTAATTACAGTTATTATCTCCATGGTCATGTCCACAATAGCCGGTAGTTTTGTGATTGCAGTTGGGTTAATGGGAGCTCTTTCAATTATTCGATTTCGCAATATAATCAAAGATACCAGAGATATTGCTTTTATTTTTAGTGCCCTTGTAATTGGCATGGCTTCTGGTTCGCAGCGGTACGTTATTGCTATCGTTGGAACTCTGAGCATTTGTATCATTATAGTTTATCTGCATTTTTCTGAATTTGGCTCACATCTTCCACACAACGCGTTTCTTAGATTTAGCTTTTCGGGATATATCGATACCAGCCATCCGGTAGTTAAGATTTTGAAAAAATTCTGCGGTAATTATACGATGATTTCTTCACAAAGTGGCGGCCTTGATAGTTCCATGGTCGAATATGCGTATCAAGTCATGCTCAAAAACGTTTCTAAAAATGAGCAGATGCTTTCAGAACTGCATAAGGTCGAGGGGATTCAAAACGTCAATTTGACCGTGCAGGAACAATTGCTGCAGATGTAAAGATGTTGTGAGGTGATAAATCGAATGGTTTTTCAACTGAAAAATGGACACCTTTTAAGCAGGGTACTTCCAGTGCTGGTTTGGATAGTCTCGCTGGGCATTGTGGTGTTTCTTTTTCAGCAGCAATCTGCAAGAATCGAGCTTAAGGGAATTGCTTTTAGCTATGAGCAAATAATCAACACAACTGAAACAGGGTATTTACGCTCAATTCCGGTGACACTTTATCAGGAAGTCAAGAAGGGGGATACCCTGGCCATTGTCAAAGAAAGCACCGTTGCCAGAGAAGAGTATATTGACACATTACTTCAGAGTCAACGGGATACCGCAGAAGCCGAACTAGAACAGCTTAAAGCTGAGTTGGAGGCGGCTGAAGACCGCCTGCTTGTAGATCAATTTGAACAAAAGAACGATATAATGACAACTGAACGGCGGCTTTCTGTTGACCTGGAAAGGGCTCGGTTCGATGTTCTTGAAATTAAATCCGAATTAGAACCAGACAGATTAACCTTAAAGGATATGGAAGTTGAGATTGAAATTGTCAAAAGTCTTATAAAAGGCGGCGCAGCCGAAGATTATGAACTGCAAAAAGTTCAGGCTCAGTACGATATTTTGAGAGAAAAAGTTTCCCAGAAAGAACAATTATTAGCCCAGGCCCTGAAGAACTATGAATCATCGCAGCTCCGTAAAGATGAATTTGACCAGACTGTTCCGGTTTCTCCGCTACTAAGCAATAGAGAACTGGCCCCCATCCGCAAAGCTATTCTTGCTCAAGAAAGCAGAATCGCTGAATTAATAAAGCAAAGGGACATCATTGTTTTGACGGCTCCTTTCGACGGGATTGTTAATTCGTTAAATTACAAAGCCGGCCAAACAGTCGTACGCGGCGATGCGATTATGACAATTATCAGGCCGACACCTGGAGTTATTACGGCTTGGGTTCCCCAAAATGATATGGAGCGATTTTCACAGAACACGAAAGTCAAGGTTATCTCGCAGAATTCTAATCGTCAGAGCTTCGTATCTCAAGTTTCTCACATCGGTCCTTCTTTAGAAATGATTCCCCAGCGGCTCTGGCGAAATCCGACAATTCCTGAATGGGGCAAGGCTATACAAATACCGATACAACCGAATTTTGTTTGCAGCCACAATGAAATTGTGGGTATCAAAACAATATTGTAATGAGCCGATGGTGGAAATGTAATGAGGTCCGTATTATTTTTCAGTTTATTTTGTTCTGCAATTTGCCTTTTGATGGCAGGGTGCAGTACTAATCTGGCTGAAACTACACAAGCAACGGACGCCGGCGTCTATAAACTTATTGATGATGTATGGAAAGAGGACTTCGGTAGTCAAGCCAATTACAAAATTCAGCCTATTTCTCCTGACCCTAATGAACTTCCGTTATTAGATAATACCTTGTATCCCTTGCCTCTGACGCTGCCTCAGACGGTTGCGATTGCAACGACTTACAATCGACAATACAATACTGAGAAAGATAATCTGTATTTAACCGCCTTGGATTTCACGGAAATACGCCATGTGTACGAACCGATGCCGTTTTTCGGAGGCGAAGCCGGTTATCGCAAAGACGGTCGCAACGATGAGGGTACAGGTTTATTCACTCGTTACGGTTTCAATGAGCTTTTGGCGACAGGAACTCAGGTTGGTGTAGACGTTGGACTTGGTTTTTTGGACATTGCGACCGGGGATATGCGAAGTGGATTTTCTTCGATTTTTACCGCTGTGGTTTCACAGCCATTGTTGCGAGGGGCAGGCAGAAAGATAGCACTGGAAAACCTTACACAAGGTCAGCAAAATGTATTATATCAAATCCGGACATTTAATCGGTTTCGCAAGAGTTTTGTTACTTCTATTGTGACGCAGTATTATGAGGTTCTCGGATTGTATGACAGGCAACTGAACGCATGCGATTATTATGTCGAATTAGCCAAAATCTGTGATAGTCTGGAGAAACGGGCAAAATCAGGTAGAATTGAACGATATGAATTCGAGCAGGCTGAACAGGACAGGCTCATCGCACTTGCAAATTATGTAAAAGCTCGGAAAGACTATGAAGGGGCACTGGACGATTTCAAGATGCGATTGTCCGTATCTCCCAAGACGCAACTTCAATTGGACAGAAATGAGCTTGCCATTTTTAAACAGGGAAATTTGGGTGTTTTTTCCCTGTCTGAAGATGAAGCAATTACCATTGCTCTGAACCAGCGACTGGACCTGGCAAATGCAGCTGATATCGTTATCGATGCCGAGCGAAAGGTTGACCTGGCAGCAGATGCCATTCGTGCGGAGTTGAATCTAATCGGTTACGTCGGCGTGCAAAAACCAGAAAGGACTGTTTTTGGCGCGAATCCCGGTGAATTAGCCAGAACCAGAGACCGTTACCAATTAAGCGCAGAACTCGATCTGCCCATAGACAGGCTTTTCGAGAAGAATAATTACCGAAGGGCCTTAATCGAATTAATGCAGCGGCAGCGATACCACCAGGAGCTGACTGATACAGTGGTGCTGGAGGTTCGTCGTTCTTATCGAGACCTTAAAGAAGCTCATTTCCGATATGAAATCGAGAGAAAAAACTTTAGTGTAGCTCGGGCAAGAACCAATCATACTCTCTCGCTGTTGCAGTACGATCGAGCCAGTACACGTGATGTTCTGGATGCCCAGGAAGATTTGCTAGACGCTAAAGATGCCGAAACTTCTGCTTTGGTTGATTACCTTGTAGCAGGTATCGAGTTTTTGCGGGACACCGGTACAATGAAAATTAAACCCGACGGCATGTGGGAGGAAACAATCTCTTTAAAAGAATACGCGAATCGTTAAAGACGTTCTAAAAAAGGAGTTACAATTCAGGTATTCATATGGCTTTGTGCCCATAAAAGCCATAAAACAGCGTCTGTAGTATCAATGCTAAGATTATGAATATCTGCCTATTTACCTGCACGGAATCTGGCTGATATGATTTCATATCCTCAATTATTCAGGGTAGTTGCTGACAAAAATACTTTCCGTTGTTTTTGCACTTTTATGTTTTCCCTAAAAGTTGCGCTAAGCACTTCTTCGGGCGTAGTCAACCCCTGCAATATCTTGCTGACACCGCTTTCGAGCAGTCCCCCGTAACCTTTTTTCCGAGCCATCTCTCTTATTTCTGACTCACTGGCGCAATCGAGCAGCATTTTGCGTATGTCATTGTCTACAACTAAAAACTCAAATATGGGCAGTCTTCCTAAATAACCTGTCCCTCCACAAGCCTTACAACCTTTACCGTGATAAAATACAAGATTGTCAGCTTGACCGGGTTCGATATTTAAGCAATTAAGAACTTTTTCACTCGGAGTCACCGGCTCCTTGCATTCTTCACAGATTTTTCTTATCAATCGCTGAGCAACAACTAAATTAAGCGTGGAAGCCAGCAAATACGGCTCAATCCCCATATAGATTAACCTGCTTATAGCGCCTGGTGCGTCGTTAGTATGAAACGTACTTAAAACCAGATGGCCGGTCAAAGATGCTTTAATAGCAACCTCAACCGTTTCTTTGTCCCTGATTTCGCCGATGAAAATTATGTTTGGGTCCTGTCTCAAAATCGCGCGCAGGCAGGAGGCGAAATCAAGAGAGATTTTGGGATTTATTTGGATCTGATTAATCTCCTCAAGATTATACTCGATAGGGTCTTCGACTGTGGTGATGTTTTTAGCAGGATCTCTGAGATAGTTTAGCACTGCGTATAATGTAGTGCTTTTGCCGCTGCCGGTTGGTCCGGTGACAATTGTAATGCCATGTGGCTGTGACAATACGGCTTTAAACTCTTCAAGCATGTCGGGTTCAAATCCAAGCTGATTTATATCGTGGGTTACTGCCGAGGGGTCAAGAATTCTCATTACCACTTTTTCGCCGTATTTCGTCGGAATTACAGAAGTCCGTACGTCTATTTCTCTGCCGGAAGTTTTCGTTTGGAATCTGCCGTCCTGAGGCAGTCTGTGCTCTGCAAGATCCATTTGTGACAGGAGTTTTATCCTGCCGATTACCGCCTTCTGCATCTTTCTCGCCGGCGGGACGGTCTTCTGGAGAACACCGTCAATCCGCATACGAATAATCATCGAAGATTCCTGCGGCTCTATATGAAGGTCACTTGCCCGCCTTTTAACCGCTTGACTTAATAACAAGTCAACAAAACGCACCACAGGTGCTTTTCTCGCAACCTCTTCACTGCTAACATCCATCTCTGAGAAACTTATAATTGAATCTTTCTCGTCTGTGCCAATTCCTATACCTGCAATATCACTCAAAAGTTCCTCCTCAAAGTCGGCCCCATGATAGATTAACTGTATCGCAGCGAGTATCTCCTGCTTCGAGCTCATAGCTACCTTAATCTCACGATTAAGCTTTAATCTAACCGTATCTCTGGCTACTACATCGAGGGGGTTTGCCATTGCTATGACAATACGGCCCTCTACCTCTCCTATCGCAACGAGACAAAACCGCTTTGCGACATCTTCCGACAACATCCTGGCGATTTGCATATCTATTTCCACGGTTTCGTCAAGGCGTACTTCGCTTGCTGATACAAGGTAGTCAGCCAAAGTCTGCATCATTTGGTCACTTTCAAACAGTAAAACCTTAATACCCATATTATCCATCTTTAAGTCCTTTCTCATCTCCGCCGGAACCCACAACGGTTTCTTCCAAAATATTTCGAATAGCATCCAGGACTTCATCAAAATCGACAGGTTTTTGGAAAAAGGCTTGTGCGCCGGCTTCGAGCGCAAGCTTTCTGGTTTTTACAGGGTCTCTGGCAGTAATGACTATAATTGGGGTAAAGGCAACTTGTGGAATTAAAGATATGTGCCGCATAACGGCGAATCCATCCCCGGCAGGCAAATTAATATCCAGCAAAATCAGGTCCGGCTGTTCTTCTCTAACTGTACTGATTGCAGAGACGCCGTCAGTGGCAATGGCCACGTTGTAACCGCTTCTCTTTAACCGTAAACTTATAGAACGCAGCAAATCTTTTTCGGTATCAACAATCAATATCTTCTTTCGTTCACCGGAAAATCTTTCCTGCTTCAACGGATATTCTCTTTTTCCACCCAGTATTTTTTTAATCGCCGTTAGCAACTCTTGTCTGTCATATGGTTTGGCAAACATCATACTGCTGCCGACAATGTGGCCTTTTCTTGACTCTTCTGTTTTCGAAAACATTGCACTTAGAAATATGATGGGGATGTTTTTATTTTCGATGCCTTCTTTCAGTTTTGCAGCAACCTCTCCTCCAAGCATATCCGGCAATGCTACGTCGAGTATAATAAGGTCGGGATGCTCCGAGGCCGCTGAAGTCATTGCGTCCCCGCCATTTTCCGCGGTGATAACGGAATATCCTTCTGCAGCGAGACTTTTCTGAAGCAACAACAGCACATCCTTCTCATCATCAACCACCAATATTTTCCCCTTGCCCGTTTTTTCAGCAATCGTCCTGGATAACATAACACACTCCTTCAAACTGGGATTCGCAGGATTTCCTCGACTTTTGTTTGCCCTTTGTCCTCAAATTGCGGCAGTTTCAACTAACGTTTTTACTTCATCCAATAATTCTTCGGATTCGAAAGGTTTTGCAAAAATGAAATTGCCGCCGATTATGTGGTCTTTTTTGCGGGACTCTCTTTTTCCAATTATAGCTGTTAAGAATATCACGGGAATTTTTTTGGTTGAAGGGTACTCCTTTAGCTTTTCAGCGACTTCATCGCCTTCCATCCCGGGCATTACCACATCAAGTATGATAAGGTCAGGAGATTCTGATTTTGCTATGTTTATAGCGTCCCTGCCGTTGTTGGCAGTCAGGACATAATATCCCTCCGCACTTAACCTCTTTTCAAGCATTAACAGGACGTCTTTTTCGTCATCAACAATCAGGATTTTCTTTTTAACCATTTTCAGGTTCCCCCATTTTCTATGTTTCAATGCTACACAGGTCGTTACGTTGAATTCACAGTCTTTAATTCTGTTGCTTTCATAATTAAATCTTCACCTGTGTCAGCATCGTCCGGATACGTAGCAAATCCAAAGAGTAATTTAATTTTATCGCCCACATTTTGGTGAGCCAGATAATCATCTAATATCTTCTCTGATTTTTCTTTTGCTATTAATATATTTTCTTTGTTGCAATTATTCAGGATGGCAAAGTTTCCACCTGGGAGTTTTAAAACGATGTCTGTTGTCCGAGATGAATCACTTTCTATTCGACACAGATTGTTTTCCAGAATGGCCTCAATATTGTGCAGTATTGAGTCTGTCTTTTCAGCAGATAACTCCTGCTTCAATTTGTTAAAGTCAGCTATAGATATGAGGAGAAGAGACATCTTCGCGTCATTTTTCGATGCTTTTCTTATCCCAAGGTTAATATATTTCTTCAATAGACCTTCGGTGCAGCAGACAGGCAGAGTAAATATAAACTTCGCCCCTTTGCCAGACTCTGACTCTACCCAAATCTTTCCAC